>JAIRLL010000345.1 GCA_031259505.1 Tannerella sp. | reverse complement strand
CGGAGCGGAAGGACGTACGTCAGTCCGATGGCTTCCGGGTCGTTGAAGAAGGCATCCGTCAGATGCACTTCTACGCCGCCGTTCACGTTTTCGGATTTGATCACAATCCGGTCGTTGGGTGACAGCGTATAATAACTGTCGGGCAACGGCTTCAAAGGCTCTCCAGATGACTTGAACAGAGCATTGTCGCACAAACTGTTGTCTACGCGAAAGGAGAGCGTACGGTCTTTCGTATTTTTGTAAACGCCCCCCATAGCAGCGGAGACAATGAACATGTGCGCATTGTCGTTGGAATTATCATATAATATGTCGTTTCCCAGCAGAAGCGTTCTTACCGGGTACTGATAGGTGAAATATCCCGTGGTGTATTGATAGTCGGGAAATTCGATGTCCTGATTCGTGCATGACGCCAACATGCCTGTTAATATGGCAAATACTGTTAATAATCTTTTCATAGCGAATGATGTTTTAATGGTTACCAACCTTTGTTCTGTACCAATTGATCGTATTTAAGTATTTCATTATACGGTATGGGGCCGTAGTGCATGTAGCTGTTATCGTATATGCGCCGTTCCACGTCGACCACCGTATAATCCGTTCTGCCGGCATTGATGTTTACGCCTTTGGCCGTTTCGGTCAGATCGGCTTTCCATCTGCGCAAATCCCAGAAGCGGAATCCTTCGAAGCACAGTTCCAGCCGGCGTTCGTTACGAATCAGGCTTCGCATGTCCTCGACCGACGAAATGGACTGTAAATACGCATCGTCGTCGTCCGAACCAATTCCTGCACGCTTGCGTATGGCGCCGATCACGTCTCTTGCCGAGAAGCCGAAGCCGCCGCCGTCTGCGTCCGTTCCCCACGCTTCATTGGCCGCTTCAGCATAAATCAGGTAGAGTTCCGTATAACGCATGTTCACTGTGTAATGGTTTTTGCTCTGATTGGACTGCGGACTGATATTCATGTCGTCCCGCAAGGTTTTTTTCAGATAATACCCGGTACGCGTAGAAGTGGAGACAGAGTCTTTGGCGTTCTCCCTGCCGCCGACGCCGGTGTAGATGTCGACGCCGTTAATTCGGCTGCCGTCATACACAATGCTCAATTCCAGACGCGGATCTCGATTTTCGTAGGGATTGTCCGGCCTGTATCCGCTCGACGGATGACTTATCGGGTATCCGTTGGCCATCGGGAAAGCGTCTACCAGGTTCTGGGTCGGATTGACCAGCCCCTGACCGTATTGCAGGGGAGGGTAATTATCCACCTCCAGTGTATTGGCAGCGCCTTTGGGTCTACGCCAGATCATCTCGCCGCGTTCGTGTGCATGAGTTTTGGTAATTGCGTCGGCAAAAGAAGCCGTAAACCATTTATGTCCTTCGGGATACACACCTTCGGCGCCGCCATGTTCCTTAAGCAATTCTCCGGACAGGCTGGCCGCCGTAGCCCATAAATTCCTGTCGTTCGTCGGATTGAACGCGGGACTTGCCGCCAGTAAGGCCGTTTTAGCTTTGTAGGCTTTGGCGATACGGCCGCTGATGCGTTGGGTGAAATTGAGGCCGTAGACCAGATTATAGTCGGCCGCGCTGGCTCCAAACAGATTCAGGTGCGCCGGAATATCCGCTGTCGAAGAAATATCCGCATAGTCCATTGGCAAGTATTTCATCGCACTGTCGAGGTCATTGTAGATACTTTGCACCGATTCGGCAAAAGTCATGCGGGGGATATTGAAATCGGCGTTTGTTTCCGATTCGTTGCCCGTAAGCCGGTCGTAATTGGGGAAGCCCAGCAGTTGGTCGCCTGCGTCGTATCCGCCGACAGTTGTCAGCAGATGAAACTTCAATATGCCGCGTACGGCAAAGGTTTCGCCCTTGAAGCGGTATCTGAATTCGGCGTCAACGGTCGGCGTCGACCATTTCCACGGAACAATGTCGATCAATTCCTTGAATTTATTGGCATAGAGGATTCCCCGGATGCACCGGTCCCATACCGTAAGGAAATTGTTGCTGTACTGGGACGTCCATTCGCCCGTTCCCACCCGCAGGAACGTATTGGCCCGGTTGTTGGAAACGGCGTCGTCGGTTGCCATCTCCGTATAGGCCTCGCGCCGGCCGTCGTTGGTGGGTACCTGCACATATGCGGTCATCAGCAATCCTTCGGCAAAAGCCGGATCTTCGGAAAGCCGTTCGGTCGTGCTGTGATCGTCGTTGGTGGGTTCGAGTATCGAATCGCACGAACCCAGGAATAACAACGACGCCAACACGGATATAAATACTGTTTTCAAATTTTTCATACGTTTCCTGTTTAAAATGATACATTAAGACCTAAAGAAAATGAACGCATATAAGGCCTTCCGCCGATATTCAAATCTCTGATTTCATTATATTCGGACAGAGTCAAAAGGTCGGTTCCTCTCACGTATAACGCCAGTCCCTTCATCGGGAAGGAACGGAAAGCTTCTTCCGGGAAATTGTACGTTAACTGTACCTTCCCCAGATTCAGATAATCGTTTCGAAACAGCCAGAACGTAGAGTTTTGGTTGTTGTTGACGGCATCGGTAGTAGTCAGGCGCGGAAGCGTTGCCGTAGCGGCCGTTGCAGGCGTCCAGTGTTTATCTACGATGTATTCCGAGTATTTCTGCTGTGCCCGTGGCCTGAAATAGCCGTTGTCGGGAATGTAAGCGTCTGCCCCCGAACGTCCGAGACCGGAAACATACAGGCTGAAACCCTTGTAGCCCAGCAGCAGATTCAATCCGTAAGACAGCGGTGCATGACTTCGTCCGATCTGGATCTGGTCGGTATTATCAATCAATCCGTCGCCGTTCTGGTCCTTGTATTTAATATCGCCCGGACTGACGCTTCCATACGTCTGGTAGGCGCTGGCGGCGATGTCGGCCTCATCCTTGAAAAAGCCCAGGGCTTCGAGGCCGAAAACGGCGTCCACCGGTTTACCGGCTCGATACAGATAGTCGTTCGAATAAATCTCATCCTTCTTTATGACCTCGGAAGTCACATATAGCAAATTGGCGTTCAGCATAACAGAAAAATCTCCGAACCGGCGGTTAAAGGTAGCGCCGAGTTCAAATCCCCGCCAAGCGTCTTCGTTGTAGTTATTATAGGGAACGAACGTATTATAGTAGCCCGGATAGGAATTGTAGACCCTTACTACCTTATCGCTATAGCGCTGTGCAAAAATATCGACATTCAGTCCGATCATCCCATTGAAAAACAGGCCGTCGATACCGATATTGACGTCTTTCCGTTTTTCGAAGCCCAGATTGCGATTGGCGCCGTAGCTGGCCACGATCCCGCTTCTGGAATTGCTCCCATCGTTCCAGTTGTAAGACCCGCTACTGCCGAATACGTCGTCATACCAGTAGAATCCGCCGCTTCCGCGTTCGTACCAGTTGTTGGTAAAACCGAGATCGGTGTGAAGGATGCCACCCGAAAGCCTCAACTTCAACAAGTCGATGGCATCGGAAGACGAGAGGAACTCTTCGGAACTGATAATCCAGCCCAGCCCCAACGACGGCGATGCGCCCAGCCTGTGCCCGTCGGGCAATTTTACGGAATTTATGCAAGCGCCGTTGAAATCGACCATATAGCGATGGTCGTAGGTATAGGCAAGACGCAGACCGAGGTGCGCGTTTTTGTCTCCCTGAAACTGATTGGTCTGGTTACGCCTCGTACCGTATGCAATCAGAGATGCGTCTACTTGATGTTTCCCGAAAATACGGTCGTAGTCCAACTGGCCTGTAAATCCGAAACGCCTCTCGAAAAAGCCGGTACTTACACTTTGCGTACCCTGACGGTTATCTTCGCCGTGTTTGGTTAACCGGACGATCCGGTCCGAAGCGTCCCATGCAGGTTCGTATACGGCGAATGTATTGGGCGTAGCCTGCTGATAATTCGTCCAGAAATCGAAACTGAAGTTGGTCTTCAGGCTTAACCCTTTCAAAATCCAGTCCAGATCGAAGTTGATGCGGTTGTTGAACTGAAACCAGCGCTGGTTGACCGTCACGTCACCACCCGAATACAGGCGTGCGATGGGGCCTGTCAGGTTACTTGCGTTTCCGCCGAGCAGGTACTGGCCGTCAATAATATTTTTAGCTGCCTGCAACTGCGAATCGTTTTCGTCGACTAATTCTATCGGAATCAGCGGCGAATACAAGTCGGGGCGAAGCTGTGCCGCCTGGATCCAATAGTTGCCGATCAACGTACGTGAGTACTCGTCGAAACCGTTGTTCTCAAACCGTGCGAAAGCATCGATCGAAGTGGAGATCCAACTGTTTACCTGCAAATCTACATTCCCGCGCGCCTTGAATGCGTTGTTCGCAATATTTTTGGCCGTTCCGACCTTGACCAGATCGCCGGAGCGTTCCCAGCCGAGGTTGGCAAAATAAGAGGCGATCTTGTTTCCGCCCGAAATCTGGGTGAAAATATTGGAAAACGGTGCAGCCGACCTCAGATAGTCGTCAGAATAATAGTCGATACTGGGGTAGCGGTACGGATTGCCGGTCCGGTAGCGGTCGATTTCGTTGAATTGCGGGCTGAGTCCGTCATTGGCGCGAGCCACGTTGTACAGTTCCATATAATCGGCTGACGGCAGATACTTGGGCAGTGCTTTCGGCGTCTCGAACCCGTAGTAAGCATATACGTCTATATTCTGTTTATAGGCTTTACCTCTCTTGGTGGTAATCATCAGGACGCCGTTTGCCGCCTCGCTGCCGAACAGCACGGAAGCATGTACGTCTTTGAGAAAGGTGACCTGTTCGACTTCCGACAGTGAAATCGTTTCCCATGTGCGCGGCAGTCCGTCCACAATCACCAGCGTGTTCTGCGAATCATCGTGACCGCGGAATGCAATAGGGCCTTTGTTCAACTCCGCCAGCGTGCCCCGCCGCATCGAATACAGTCCCGGGACACGTCCCAACAATGCCTGTTCAAGTGTAAGCGACAAATCGTACTTCATCAATTCATTGCTTTTAATAACAGTGGCGGACCCCAGCATTTCAAGTTCTTTCACCTGTCCGAA
Source organism: Tannerella sp. (assembly GCA_031259505.1). GTDB lineage: Bacteria > Bacteroidota > Bacteroidia > Bacteroidales > Tannerellaceae > Tannerella. The sequence goes on along the minus strand of JAIRLL010000345.1, from coordinate 5,516 downwards.
AGCGATATTCACATCGTCGTCTTCGCTTAAAAACAAAGGCAACTGCTCCAGCGACACTTCGCCGGAATCATTGTATTGCGCATAAGTCAATACCCTGGATGCATAGCCTTTGGCTTCGACAAGGATATCCATGTTGTTCCTGACAGTCACAGACGCCTTGCCCGACTCGTCGGTACGAACGACGGCAGCGCCTTCATTGACATATACCGACGCTCCCTTTACAGGGTTGCCGAGAAGATCCTTAATGGTCAGTTCATACGTTTGTCCCGCCCTCGCCGGCGACTGCTGCGCTGCGGCAGGAAAGCATGACAGGAATAAACCGGCCATGATAGAAATAATATAATATGTTATTTTCATTTTTATTCTCTTGATTAGCGGTTCGACTTTACCAGCCCGGATTCTGTTTAAATTCCGGATACAGGTTCGTAAATTTGGTTTGGAAAGGCCACCAGTTGTGCTTTTTATCAAACACTCTGGTGATAACTACTCTTTCTTCGATATTGACGGGCTTTCCATCGGGTCCCCGGTCGAAGAACAGTCCCAATTTTCTCTTGTACTTGTCCTGCCCTGAGATGTTCCACCGCCGCAAATCGTGGTGGCGGGCCGCTTCGAAAGCAAGTTCAATGGCTCTTTCGCGAATAAGGGCTTCCATCAGCAGTTCTTTCGTATTGACCAGCCTTTCCGGGAGCGGCGGCAGTTGCGCCCTGCTCCGGATGGTCTCAAGCGCGTCCAAAGGCGTCATGCCGTAACCGTTCGCCGTGCCGTTCAGCCCGTACCCGTGCAGCGTCGCTTCGGCATACATCAGGTATACGTCCGCCAGGCGCAGGTAAGGGATAAATGCCTGAAGACTGCTCGCTTTCGATTCCTGCCAGATGTTACAGCCGATGGGCGAATACCTTTTGTAGTAAAATCCGGTTACGCTGCCGTTGCTGCTTCCGCGATGACGCCCGCCGGTGAACAACTCAGCATATTTGTTAAAAGCCTTGTTTGCATCGGGGATGTCTACTTCCACCATTTCGTCGCCGTCTACGATGATATCCGAGTAAAACCGGGGTTCCCGGTTGCTCCACGGGTCGGCAGGGTCGTATCCCGATTCGGGATCGTCGATGGGCAATCCGTTTGCCATCGCATACGTATTGACAATATTCACGGTCGGCACTTCCACCCTACTGGCATTAAGTTCAAACTGGACAGGGCAGGTTGCGCCTACCGTCGACCAGCGCACACGGTCGTTATACCTTGTAGGACCCATAATCACTTCCGTGCCGCCCGGCTGCGAACCGCCCGACGACCATACCCAGAAAATAGTAGTCCAGTTTTCCCACGTGTGCAGTTTATAGGCGCCCGTCTCGTCGCATACTTTCAGGGTGGCGGCAAACACGTCGGCAGCCTGTTTGCAGAGGTCGGCGTCGAATGTATTTCCTTTACCAGCCTCTTCATTCGGCATGGGGCTGCCCGCATACAGCAGAGCTTTCCCCTGATAGGACAGCGCCATCACTTTCGATGCGCGGTTGTGATTGTCCGTAGTGGCAAAGGAGACATAACTGCTCCAGTCATTCCAGTCGACAGGCAACAGTTCGGCTGCTTTGGCAAAATCCGCTGCGGCCAGTTGAGCCGTTTCCTGAAAAGAAAGTCGCGGCAACGACAGTTCTTCGTCCGACGCCAGTAATTTGTCGATATACGGAAGACCTCCCCACCAGCGCGCCAGTTCGAAATGAAACCAGCCTCTGAAATAATAGGCCTGCCCTGCGATCAGTTTTTTTTCGTACTCGCTCCCTTCCAGCAGATCTAATTTTTCCAGCGCCAGGTTGGCTTTGCGGATGGCATACCAGGCGTTGTGCCAGATTCGTTTGTTCCTGGCCTCATTGCCGGTATTTACGCCCACGCTCTCATTGTAGAACAGGATTCCCTGATCCCAGTAATTGCCCTGATCTTCGGAATATGGATTGTTCTGTAGCGTTTCGTCTGCAAACAGGTACCTGTTCCATGCGCCGGCCTTATTATAGTCTACTATGCAGGAATACATTTCTTCCACAAATCCCTGAAAGGTGTAAAACGACTTGAATATGTCATTTTCCCCGATAGAGGCTTCGGGAGATTTGTCTAAGTAATCTTCACATCCGGTAAAGAGGAAGGACAGGCAGACGATATGTAATATATATTTGAAACTTTTCATGTGCTTGTAATTTAAAATGATGCATTAATACCAAAAGTGATGCGTTTTAGCGTCGGATAAGTGCCTTCGCCAGCGCCTCCGCCGGCGAAACTGCCTTCGCGGTCGTCCGGCAAGTCGCTCCAGAAGAACAGGTTATTGCCGTTGAGATACAGTTTCAGCGATGAGACGCCGTAATTCTTTAACCATTTACTGCCGCTTTGGTCGAAGGTATACGACAACTCGGCGTTCTGCAATCGCAAAATTGATGCGTCGAACACCCAGCGGTCGCCATAGAAATTGCCCCCGCTCGTTCGCCATCGCCAGAGCGGATTGGCGGAATCGGGATTGTCTTTCGACCAGTAATCGCCGACATAATCGGCAAACAATACATCCTGACTGCCGCTAAAGTTGCCCAATACCACGCTGCGGGATACGTTGAATATACCGTAGAATTGTACCATCAACGAGAATCCCCTGTAATTGGAACCCAGCGATACGGTATAGGTGTTTTGCGGAATACCGGAATAACCCACCGGCGCGTTATCCAGCGAATTGATTTGCCCGTCGCCGTTGAAGTCGATGATGTTATAGTAACCGGGAAGCTTCAGGTTATTATTGGATTCCATCTGCGTACCGGCATACACGTCGTCCCATGTCTGCGAAATACGGTCTCTTATCTGCGATTTTACCTGGCCGAGCGAAAAGCCCTGCTGTTTCAGGTAAGGATCCAGCATTGTCGGGTCGTCGCGGAATATCACCTCGTTTTCCGTATGGGTATACGCCAGATTTCCCCACAGATTCAATCCGGTCGGCAAGGTTTTGTTTATCTTAAGCTCGATTTCATATCCTTTGGAATCTACTTTGCCGATGTTGGCGCTGGGCGGCGCGATGCCGAAGAAAGGAGGAATAGCCCTGGCGCTGCCGGCCATCAGGATGTCGGTTCGTTTTTCGGTGAAATAATCGACATTCAGCGAAATCAGATTTTTGAATACTCCCATTTCAATACCGTAATTCCGCTTCAACGCCTTTTCCCAATGAATATCCGGGTTGCCGACCACGGATTCCAGGTAGCGCGGATAAGGACTGTTCGTGTTGTACGGATTGATCGGGCTTAAATGCGCCCTGTCGCCCGACGAAGCGTATTGCGACGAATAGAGCCAGCGGTTTCCGCTGATGTTGTCGTCGCCTACCTGTCCGATACTGAAACGCAGTTTGAGCCGTTCGAACCAGTCGAGTTTCCAGAATTTCTCGCTCGAAACGTACCATCCCGCAGCTACCGAGGGAAAGAAATCGAACCGGTATCCCGGGCCGAACTTTTCCGATCCGTTGTAGGCGCCGTTGACTTCCATAAAATATTTCGAAAGATAGTCGTAAGTCAAGCGGAACACCCAGTCCTCGCGATAATGCTGAAATTCGCTGCCGTTCGCATACTGTTCGCGTTTGAAAACGCCGGTAGCGCCCACGTTGTGCGCGTCAAGGAATGTGCGCGCGTAATTCAGTTGAAACTGGTACATCATGCGCCGAAAAATCGGGAACGTACTGTCCCAGTAATGGGTATTGACGTCTTCCTGATAAATAGACCAGGGTCTGAAATTCCAGTCGTACGGGTCGGTGCCAATGATGGGCAGCGCACTCGTATATTCGTCCAGACTTGCGCCCGGATAATAATTTTCGGGTATCAGTTCCCTGAGCGGCGTGTTGCTGACTCCTTCGGGACGGATGTGATTGTTATTGTCCCATATCCCTCCTTCGGTGATAATCCGGTTGTCGTAGAACAGCGAAAAACTCGCATTCAATCCCTTCGTAATAAAGTCAAGGTTTTGCTCAAGCGAAAAATCGGAATTCAACTCTATTCTTCGCGTCGTCCGGATGCCTAAATTGTACACTACGGCGACAGGATTCGGCATACTCGGCGATACCCTTGAAGAATAGCCCCAGGAACCGTCTTCGAACTGCACCGGATAAGCGCTCGGCGGCATAGCGTATGCGGCATTCCACATCCAATAATCTCCATTACCCGTACTGCCTTCGTTGCTGTAATTGGTGTTCTTCTGACTGAAATATCCCGAAAGATTGACTTTTGCTTTCGTCGTAGGGGTAATCTTCATGTCGAAATTCGTCCGGAAATTAAACCGGTCGAAATTATAATTCGGGTCATAACCTTTCCCGTTATTATAATCTTCGAACATGTCCCCTTCGTGGAGGTACGACAGCGAGCCGAAATAATTGATAAACGAAGCGCCGCCCGTCAGCGACATATTTACGCGATGCGACCAGGCCGCGCTTTTGAACATCGCGTCCGCCCAGTCTATATCCGGATACAGCAAAGCGTCTATTTCGGACTGAGGTTGCCTGTAGCGATTGACAATCGACATGGGCGTATACTCGTTCCACGAAGACGAATTGAGTCCGACTTCCCGCTCAATCATTTCATTCTTGCGAAGAAGCGTCTCGTAGGAATTGAGCTTTTCGGGCAGTTTGGAAACCGACTTGGCCGAGGCGTCATAGTTGAGCGACAGCTTCATTTTGCTTTCACTTCCTCGCCTGGTGGTGATAAGTATTACTCCATTGGCGCCTTTTACGCCAAATACGGCTGTTGCGGAAGCGTCTTTCAGTGTCGAAACGGACTCCACCTCATTCGGATCAATATTGGACATGTCCCTTTCCACGCCGTCGACAAGGATCAGCGCCTGTCCGCCGTTCCATGTATTCTGGCCACGGATATAAACCTGCGTGGCGCTGTTTCCCCGTCCGACGCCGCCCGGCTCGCCCGAAGCGGTGAGGGTGGTCACGCCCGGAAGCTGTCCGGTTAGCGCCTGTTTCAGGTCGGTCACGTGTCCGGCTTTCTTTAATTCTTCGCCGGATTGCTGTACAATCGCGCCCACAATGCTCTGCTTCTTCTGAACGCCGTAGCCTACGACTACCACTTCCGAAAGCTCTTGCGAAACTTCCATCAACACCACATTGACGATGCGCCGGGCGCCTACCGCGATTTCCTGTTTGGCATAGCCCACATAGGAAAACTCCAGTATGGAATTTTCACTTACCCCGATAGAATAATCCCCATCTATAGAAGTAATTGTTCCGTTTGAAGTCCCTTTCTCAATGATTGTAACCGCCGGTATAGGTTCGCCGGTTTCATCGGTTACGCGTCCGGTCACCGTAACTGTTTGCGCAATCATGTTTATGCCCGTCAAACTGCATAAAACAAGCGCAACAGTCACGCTCCGGTTTTTCATTTTTCTAAAAATTAATGTTCTAAATAAATTCAACATAACATATTTTTTAAGTTGTTTTTAAATGGTACTTTTCCCGTTTTATACTGTACACGGGATAAAATCAATATGACCGGGAGACGATA
>JAIRLL010000335.1 GCA_031259505.1 Tannerella sp. | reverse complement strand
AATCCGCAACAAACAAAAACTCAAATACAAACACTTTAAAACGAATTGAAATGAAAGATTACATCCACAGTAATTATCTATTGATTTTGTTATTGTCCGCGTTACTGCCGGCAAATGTTTCGGCACAGGTGCAGGTAAGCGGAAAGTTGACGGACGAAAGTAAGCAGCCTGTCGAATTTGCCAATATTGTGCTCCAGTCCGCAGATGATTTCTACGGCGCCGTTTCCGACGGTCAGGGAGAATTCAGCATCAGAGCTTCTACGGGCAACTATGCGCTCAAAATTTCCGTGATCGGTTATGAACGTTTTGAGAAAGAACTTTCGATACGTGAAGATACGAATCTGGGAGAAATCGCGCTGACGCCACTGGCGATCGAGATCGGCGAAGTGACGGTAAAGGCGCGTCGTACAGTCAGGCGCTCCGACCGCTTTGTCATAAACCTGGCAAACGATCCTGCCGTTTTCGGGAAAACGGGCAGCGACGTGCTTTCGATGTCGCCCGGCGTGTTCGTGCAGGAACGCGACGGCACGATTTCCATCAACGGGAAAAGCGGTACGAGGGTGACGGTCAACGGCCGCCTGCTGCACGAACAGGGCGCCGACCTGATACGGTATCTGCAAACGCTCAGAGCCGAAGACATTCAGCGTATCGAGATTCTGCCCACTGCCGGAGCCGGATACGATGCCGACATCACCGGAGGAGTGATAAGCATCATGCTCAGGCGACTCCGCGACGACGGTCTGGACGGCAGCGCCGGCGTTTCATACTCGTTTGCGCCGGGCGCGCCGGAAGAAAGCGTCTTTTCGCTGCGTCCTTCATACAGCATGAACTACAGAAACAACCGGCTCGGCATGTACGCAATGCTCAATTATAACGAAGATCATATATTCGAACATGCCGTCGAAGAAACGGATTTCACAACCGTTGACAGAAGCATCCGGAGCAATTCGGACATGCCGCTCGCGCGTCGCACGGAACAGGTACGTATCGGCGGGACGTATGATCTGGATGCACGGCAGAGCGTCGGGCTGGAACTGTACGTTTCCGGCGATCTGCAAAAAAACAGGAGCCGTACAGGCCTGATGGAAACAACCGAAACGAAACGTACCGACATAACAAGCGTTTATGAGGGGAGAAACATGACCGCAAACCGGGCTGCATCTGCCAACTACATATTGCAGATAGATTCACTGGGGTCGCTCTTCAAGGCGCTGCTGGACTATCACCGTAACGGGACGGACAACGGGCAGGACTACCGCGCCGAATACCGCGGATATATGTCGCTGGATTCGGTCTACCGCAGCAACGTGCTGACGCAAAACAGCCTGTATGCCGCCAATGCCGATCTGGAACTCCGCTTCAGCGAACATACAACGCTCGGCGCCGGACTGAAATATTCCCGCAGCGAAATGGACAACAGCATTCTGTTCGAGTATCTGAAAGGAACCGTCTGGCACGAAAACGTACCGTATTCGAGCGAAAACGCCTTTTCCTAAAACATAACAGCCCTGTATACCGTTTTTTCTTCCCGCGTCGGCAGCGTCGACTACTCGGTCGGACTGCGCGGCGAATACACGTACGCCTCGCCGTGGACAAACAAATCCGAACTGACGGAGAAAAATCGCTATTTCCACCTGTTCCCGACCGTCAACTTCATGATTCCGCTGGGCGGTAGCGGCAACCATTCGCTTGTGCTGGACTACAACCGCAAAATCCGTCGGCCTTCCTTCAAAAACCTGAATCCCGACCGTCTGCCTGTTACGGAATATGCCTTTATGGAAGGCAATCCGCGACTGAAGGCTGCCCTGTCCAACGACTGTTCCGTTTCCCTGGCGCTGTTCGACCGCTACAGTATTACCGCAGGCGTGACGGATACGAAAGGCGCGTTCAACAGGATTTCGACGACCGACCCGGCTCTGCCCGGGGTCATGATTCTCCGGATCGACAATGTAGCCCGGTATACGACCTGGCATCTCGACGCCAGTCTCCCGCTGCAAATCGCTCCCTGGTGGCGGATGAACATGAATCTGTCCGGCAGAAGAGCTGATGTCGAACTTCTCGGCAGGAGGCGGACTGTCTACGGGCTGCAGGGCTATATGGTGCATTCGTTTCTCCTTCCGGGAAGCTGTTCGCTTGACCTGGACGGCTTTTACCGTTCTCCCTTTCTGGACGGCAACGTGAAGACGGAATTCGACCCCCAGATAAAACTTTCGCTACGCAGGCAGTTCTTCAGCGAACGGCTTGCCGCAAGCCTTTTTGTCAGTAACCTGTTCGATTCGGGTATGATCGGACTGTATGCAGACGAGGCGGATTTTCGCCGAAACATACGGGCGAGGTACAGTTTCAGGGAGTTCGGTCTCTCGCTGCGATACAGTTTCAGTGCAGGAAAATCCGGGAAGACCAGAAAAGTGGAAACGGGCGCTGCGGACGAGAAGGCGCGGCTGCAGTGAAGCAACGCTGTTTTTTTTTATTATCAATCAATATATTAAATATAAGGTCATGGGTCGAATCTGTTGACGGTTGAATTTAACCAATAGAAATATTGAATGTTAAATATGCGAATCTACACGTTTAACCCATGACCTCTGTTCGATTAACCACTAACCACTAACCACTAATCACTAACCACTAATCACTAACCACTAATATTTATTTCTTATGCTTTATCAACATTATCACCGGATTGGATTCTTCGTCCAGTTCGGCGGCGATTTCTTTCAGACGACCTTTCAGTTCCCCTTTCTCGTAAGATTCGACAAGACGGTGGGCTTCCAAACTTTGCCAGGTCGCGATTTCGTCATTTACCGGAATCGTAGTCATATATACCTGTTTTTTATTTGAGTAGTCGTCATTGCAGGCGGTATATTCGAATATGGCTTTTTCCTGCCTGTCGTACACTAAATCAGTCCCCGGGAATCCTTTCATCTTTTCAAAGTCAAATTCTTTCCTGAAGATGTGCATGAAATAATAACGGTCGGTCAGAGCGGTCGGATAAAGAAATACTTCAGGCTCCATGGTGTGTATGGAGGGAGTTCTTACAATAAAGGGCATTGTATTACCATCCGGCAAAAAGTTGTACACCGTATCGGATGACGCATTCGCAAGCGCCCAATTGCCATGATACGGGATTGTTGTGTAAAAACCGGGCGTTATGATCGCCTCTCCCATCATCGCAACCGGCGTTTTAATTTCTTTCAAAGGAATTTGA
>JAIRLL010000206.1 GCA_031259505.1 Tannerella sp. | reverse complement strand
TGCTGAAAACCGTAACGGTTATAAACGTCTCTTATCGTATCAAAAATATAATTGCGTTTTGCCGTCTCAACAGGCGAAAAATCACGTGTTCCTTTCGGAATGGAAGGTTTCTGTGCCATTAATGGGTATGATTTATTTGTATTTTCCGTCACCTTCTGCGACTTGAATAGAGTAATATATAATATAATAATGTAGCCAGTGAACCCAGCGCCGCTACCACATACGTATAGGCTGCCGAGCGGAGGGCGCCCGCGGCCATGCCGTATGTCCGGTTGTTCGTTATGCCTGCATTGCTTAGCCATGCTACCGCACGCCGGCTTGCATCAATCTCAACCGGCAATGTGATGAAACTGAACAGTGTCGTCAGCGAGAAAAGTACGATTCCCAGAAAGAGCAGTTGCGGGAAAATATTTAACAGTAACATGCCTCCCAGCAAGATCCATTGCACAATGTTTGACGAAAAACTTACGACCGGAACAAGCATCGAACGCATCTTGAGAGGGGCGTAAGCCGTAGCGTGCTGTATCGCATGGCCACATTCATGGGCGGCAACGGCTGCGGCAGCGATGTTATACCGGTTATATACGGCTTCGCTGAGGTTTACGGTTTTTGTCGTCGGGTCATAATGGTCGGAAAGATGCCCCTGTACCGACGTTACGCGCACATCATAAATACCGTTGTCGTGCAGCATCTTTTCTGCGACATCCTTTCCGTTCAATCCGAGAGGCATTTGCGAATATTTTTTAAATTTATTCTCCAGGTTTGCGGATACAAGCCAGCTTGCTAAAGCTATTCCGCCAAATATTATCCAATATAATGCGTACATTGACATAATCTTTAATTTTTAAATTAATAATCCGTGTGTATAAGAACAAAAACATTGTCAAACGATAGCCTTACTCCCCGTCTCTTATAATCGTCTGTTCGCGGTCGGGGCCTATTGATACGATCACGACAGGTACTCCGAGTTCTTCTTCGAGGAATGACAAATAAGCATTGAATTCTTCGGGAAATTCGTTTTCGCTTTTCATGCCCGTCATGTCGGTTTGCCATCCGGGAAGTTCCACGTAGACGGGCTGCACGTCCGCCGCTTCCGAGATGTCGAAGGGAAATTCGGTTGTTTCCTCTCCGTCAATCCGGTAGGCGACACACGCCTTGATCGTTTCGAACGGGTCCAGCACATCGCTTTTCATCATGATAAGTCGCGTGACGCCGTTGATCATGACGGCATATTTGAGCGCGACCAGGTCGATCCATCCGCAACGGCGTCTGCGTCCCGTGACGGAGCCAAATTCATTCCCCCGTTCACACAGCGCGTCGCCCGTGGCATCCGTCAACTCGGTCGGGAACGGCCCGCTTCCCACGCGCGTACAGTAGGCTTTGAATATGCCGTACACTTCGCCGATATTGCGCGGTGCGACTCCCAGCCCCGTGCAGCAACCCGCGCAAACGGTGTTCGACGAGGTGACGAAAGGATACGAGCCGAAGTCGATGTCGAGCATTGTTCCCTGTGCGCCTTCGGCCAGTATGGATTTTCCTTCCGCCAGCAGCCGGTTGATTTTGTGTTCGCTGTCGATGATGCTGAATTTTTTCAAGTATTCGAGCGCATCGAACCACCGGGCTTCCAGCGCCGCGATGTCGTAATCGAAGTGCAATCCGCGCAGTATGGTTTCGTGATGGCGTTTGGTTTCGGCGTATTTTTTATCGAAGCCGTGAAACAGGTCGCCTATGCGCAGACCGTTGCGTCCGACTTTGTCCGTGTAGGCCGGCCCGATGCCTTTGCCTGTTGTCCCTATTTTGCTGTTTCCCTTGGCGGCCTCGTATGCGGCATCCAGGATACGGTGGGTCGGGAGTATCAGGTGGGCTTTTTTCGAGATATACAGCCGGCGCGTGATGTCGTGCCCGCTTCGGGCAAGATTTTCGGTTTCTTCCTTGAACAGAAGAGGGTCCAGCACGACGCCGTTTCCGATGATATTGATCTTCTCTCCCTGGAAAATACCCGAGGGAATGGAACGGAGGATATATTTTTCTCCGTTGAAAGACAGCGTATGGCCTGCATTCGGCCCGCCCTGAAACCGGGCAACTACATCATATCCGGGCGTCAGCACGTCGACGACCTTGCCTTTGCCTTCGTCGCCCCATTGTAAGCCCAATAAAACATCTATTTTCATATCTTTCATATTTCATTTTTCTGTTCTTGCTTTCCTGTCATTCATCAGGCGGTATTTGCATTTCGAGCACATGCCGTAGATATACATCGAATAGTATTCCTGCGTGAATTTGGCAATTTTGAGATCTTTCACAAACTGTGCGATTTTGTCGTTCCTGATTTCTTTGACCGCCCCGCAACAACAGCATATTACATGATGATGCCCCATGGCGGCGCTTTTTAATTCATACCGGACTACCTTCGTGGAAAATTGATGACGCACGACCAGACAGGCGTTCATCAGCAATTCGATGGTGTTGTAGATGGATGCCTTGCTGACGTGGAAGTTGTCGTTTTCCAGTCTTTCGTGCAGCATGTCCACGTCGAAATGCCCCTGAATGCGGCAGATATGCTCCAGAATGGTTTTGCGTTCCGTGGTTTTCCGAAGCCCATGTTCCATCAGGTATTCGTTAAAAAAATTGCTTATCTTGTCTATATCATACGGATTTGTATTCATCTTTTCAGCGTGTTTTAGCGCAGGCGGCAAAAGTATAAAAAATATTTCACATCAATTGTATGTCGGCAGAAAAGAATAATTTTTCCCGTATCGAAACATTTGGTTCACGTAATCTTCCGTATAATCAAGTACGACGTCGACGACTTCGCCACGGCCGTTGCGCACTTCTTTCATCACCGGATTGACGAATCCCCTGTAGGGTGCAAGATTCAGTTTGGCATAGCGTGCAAGCGTTTCGTCGTGCAGCGCACGGTCTACTTTTACGCCATACGTCTCCACCAGTTGTTTTCCGGCCTCGAAATCGCCTTCGCTTTTGATGCGCTGCACTTCGACAAGCAACTGTCCGAACAGCGTCCGCAGTTTCTTATAGTCGTTCACTACTACGTACGTTTTGCCGTCGCGCGACTTCAGTTCGACGACGCGCCCGGGCAGTCCTTTCTCATACACCCAGCGGGCAATCAACTGGCGGTTGCGCATGTGGGCTTCCTCGACATCCTTGCCGGGTTCGATGCGCACCAGTTGAGTCATCAGTCCGTTCATGACGTAGCGGTAATATTCGGCTTTATACGCCTCTGCGTCGGGAAGCAGCCCAAGCTCCAGCATTTTGCCGTCTGCCAGATAATAGAGGGCGAACAGGTCGGCGCGCGCTTCTTCGAGTGTCGAACTGTAGGCTTTCAGCCCGTCGGGGTCGACGCACGGCAGGATGATGCCCGACCCGTGCCCGAGACATTCGTGCAGGTCGGTATGCAGATTGTCGGTCGCGAAACCGTATTGCTGCGTCAGCGCGCGTTCTTCGTCGCTCCACATAAATTCTTCCTTGAAACCGTTGCCCTGCGAGGCTTTGTCGTAGGCTTCGGTGATATTTTCGATGGTGACGGACTTGGAACCGTGCAGATGGCGTATCCAGTTGGAATTGGGCAGGTTGATGCCGATGGGTGTAGCGGGATAGCAGTCGCCTCCCAGCATGACGACGGTGATGACTTTGGCGCTGACGCCTTTCACTTCCGTCTTTTTGAAGCGGGAATCGACGGGCGAATGGTCTTCGAACCACTGCGCATGGTCGCTGATGATTTTCGCGCGGCGCGTTGCCTCCCTGTTGACGAAGTTGACGGTCGCTTCCCAGCTTGCTTTCAAGCCCAGCGGATCGCCGTAAGTCTCGATGAATCCGTTGATGAAATCGACATCCGAATCCACGTCTTCGACCCACAGAATCGAATATTCGTCGAACGTTTTCAAGTCGCCTGTGCGATAATAGTCAATCAGTTTGGCGATGACAGTCTTTTGTTTGCCGTTTTCGGCGAAGGCGAGCGCCTTTTCCAGTTCCGCCGTGATTTTTTCGATAGCTTGCGTATACAGGCCGCCTATTTTCCAGACTTTTTCCGTAATCGAGCCGTGCTCCCTGACCAGGCGGCTGTTGAGGCCGAAGGAAACGGGCGTCGTGTCGTCCGGATTTTTCAGTTTGGCGTAAAACGCTTCGACATCGGCCATTGTGACGCCGTCGCCATAATAATTGTTTGCCGACGCGGTGATTAAATCACCGTCGCCGCTTTGCACGGAGCGCCTGGGCATGATTTCGGGTTGAAAAATCACGGGAGTGATTTCGGCCAGCCATTCGTCGACCGTCTGCCCGTGGCGCACCGGCACGAGCGATTCATCCAGCCGGCGGATACACTGTTCGAAAAATGCGGGCGTGAACGCGGGCGCAAACTTGTCGCCGGAGTAATGGTGATGGATGCCGTTGGCAAACCAGATCTGTTTCAGATAAGTCTCCAGCGCCTTGAAATCGGGCGAGTCGACGTCGTCGCGGCAGTTTTGGCAAATCGCTTCCAGCGCACGGCGGACGGCCAGGTTGTAGCGATTGTTCTGGTCGAACAGTATGTCGCGTCCCATCAGCGCAGCTTCCGAAAGGTGATACAGAAGTTGTTTTTGCTGCAAAGAGAGCGATTCGAAGCCGGGCGCCTGGTAGCGCAGGACTTCAATATCGGCAAAACGGTCTGCTACATACTGAAAACCGTCTGTCTGCGTAGCGGCTGGCCTGTCTTCCCGATTTGTGCAAGCCGCCAGAAGTGCTGTCAATCCCATGAATAATATTGTTTTCTTCATTCGAAATATCTATCGAAGGGCAAAGATATGAAATAATTGAGAATTATTCAAGGAATCGAAATTTTTCGCATAGTCAACACATTTAGATTTTGAGGAAAAGCGTTGACTGCTATTCATATATCTTTTTTATGCATTGTCTCCGGGGCAGCGCAGTTCAAATTTGACTTGCCCTGAAAAAACTTTACATTTTCGTCTTAGTCCTGTCATACCTTTGCAAAGTACGGAAAATGAACACCTTGTTGTGATTTTACCCTGCAACCCACCGATAAAATCACGTCCAGACTGTAATGCTCCGTCAGATAGTTTTTGCCGTCTGCGGCAGTTGTCGCAAAATTTGCGACAACTGAAAGTGCGTGTAATTCCTCTTTTAAAGCATTATTAATATGTTTGCCAATGGTTTTCACATCCCTGCCGAACTGCCTTCCGGCTTCCTTCAGATTCCACCTCGTGATGGACACCCTTGCTTTTGGCTAACGATTCCCACTATCAGGGCTCGTTCGGGACTTGCACCCTATAGCTGTCGCCCGCGCCGGGCGAACGAAAAAAGCCCGCTCTCCCTGAAAAAGAGCGGACTAAAAGTGCAATATTCGAGAATTGTAGTTAATCAATGAATTGCACCTGTTTTAATTCTTCTGCAAAACCGCGCATACGCTTTTGAATTTTCTTTACCGTTTGCGCTTTTGGCTTGCGTTTCCTGAACGGATAATGCCAAAGTTGCATCCATATTATAACTGTTATCCATTATAATACTTCATTTACGGTTCGTTTCATAACAAGGGGATACTGTTCGGGGTGAATCAAACTTTCTATTTCCAAATCGACGTCTATCGCTTCCCATCGTATGCCGTCACTTCCGCACATTTTCACATTGAAAATATCAGAAACTTTGGCATCCCTAAACCACGGCAGGCGGTCATATGAAATATAATAATCGCATCCGGACACGGATACAATTATCCCGCTGGAAGTAATCAGGCGTATATCAACGGACGTGCGCTCTGTATTTTGATTTGAATTCTTCTTCATTTTCTATCGCTATCTGTATGATCTTACTTAATTCTTTTTCTTGAAATCCTTTGTTTTCAGCTAATTCCACCAATGGGTCAAGCCATATTTTTGCGCTGTTATTTTCTATGTTTCAACATAAAAAAGCCCCGCCAATGAGGGGGCGGGGCCAATCGGGATTGTCGTAAAAAATTGTCAGTACTGTATTTTTACTTGATGAATCTGAAGCGACCGTTTGTCTGTTGCGTGAAATTTTGTTTGAGTCAAGAATCAACATGCAAAACGGGAAACAATATGGTTTAAAAATATTCCCATAAAAAAAGAGTCACTATAAAGTAACCCTTTTCCGATTGGGGACACTCCGATCCAAATATCTTAACTGCATAAAACAGTAACATATTTCTACGGTGCAAATATGCTGCTTTTTTTCATACTGCAAAAAATTTCATTAGCGATTAAGTCAGTTTGACCAGTAAAAGATATTTTCAAAAAACGAAATCTTTTCCTTATCTTTTATAGCCTTGCTTGAAATAATATTTGGTATTGTTAAATACGTATAGATATCTCGTTATTGAGTTTCATAAAAAGTAAATTCAGAGAGATTTCAATCATATAATCAGCTTTGCTATAACATTTGCCCTTTCTCTTAAATCTC
>JAIRLL010000165.1 GCA_031259505.1 Tannerella sp. | reverse complement strand
TGACTGTCAGTTTCATGTGTTCGCCTTTACCTGCCGAACCGTGAAAGGAAAGCGCGCCCGATGATGTATCGGTCAGGCTACCGGTAAGACATGCGTCTCCGTTTTCGACGAGGAGTTTTATATGCTGTACCGGATATATCTGTTTTTCTTCAAAGTGTTTCTTTAGTTCCGTTAAAAGGAGACGGGCGAATGTGTCCCAATCCGATGTTTTACCTCTCACGCGAACGGTTCCGTTGAGCCAGCTGGTCGCGGAATGTCCCCGTGCACACGTCTCGCGGTCGAGGGCGGCAATGCGTAACCCGGATTCGTAGCGCATCATTGCTTCCTGAAGCCACCCGTCAATGCCGTCGCCGGTTACCGAACTTATTTTCATCACGCACGAATGATATGCGGTACGGGTTCGCGCGGCCAACTGCTGCAATGCTTCGGGCGTCGCCGTATCGGTTTTGGTGATAAGTATGATGTCGCTTTCTTCCAGTTGCCGGCGAAAGATACAGGCTACATCGGGATGTAACCCGGATGTTCCGCCATTGAGAATATCGTCGAGACGGACGGGGTCTGCCGTTATTGACAGCGGTCCCAACGGCAATTTGCGACCGTAGAGTTGCTTAAGCGGCTGCACGACTGTGGCCGACAGATCGGCGCAGATGCCTGTCGGTTCGGCCAGAATGACGTCGGCCGCAATATCCGACCTGATACGCTCGACTGCTTCGGTCAAACCGTTGAAATTGCTGCCGAAACAACTTCCTTTCACCTCTTCCACTCTTAACCCGCGACGGGTCAATAACGCCGTGTCGACCGATTCGGGAATAAAATCGTTCGTAATCACTCCGACGCGCAACCCCTGTTTTGTCAGCCGTTGTGCAGCCTCCAAAAGCAATGTCGTTTTGCCTGCTCCTGTGAATCCGCCGACAAACAGGATTCGAGTTGTTACCATTTATAAATGCGTTATGCCCTCCACTGCGTTGACCCCGGCTGAGGTGTCAGATGTTTACCACTTGTGCAAAACGGTATGTCGGATTCGGCCGGCCGGGCTGGAGGCAGCGCCATGCCAGAACCGTGTACTGGTAGCGGTCGCGTGCGGTTTCGCTCAATACCTCGCGAACCAGGGCGTCTAACTTCTCCGGGCTTGTTTCTACGCGGGCGTTGACGGTCAACCTGGCGGTGTCGCCTGTGCCGGCGGAGTTTCGCAATGAGAGGGTGTGCGCCTTGCCGGTCAGGTTGCCGATGATATACCGGGAATCGTTTTCCAGTATTGCTTTCACGTGGCCGACGCCATAGCCTGCACGGTCGAAACGTTGAGCCAGCCGGGCGAGGAACGTGTGCAGGAAGGCGTCCCAGTCGGCGGCGGAATCTCCTTTTAACAGGACGGTTCCGTTCAGCCAGCCAAGTACGGCTTCCCCGTGTGCATAGATGTCGTAGTCCACCGCGACGATACGCTGTCCGGCGTCCGTACGTGTCAGCACGTCCTCAAGCCTGTCATCTACTCCCTGTCTCGAAACGGCGCTTATCGGCGCAACGGTCGACAGCGGGAATGCATCCCGCGTACGTTCTATCAGCGCCGCGAGCGCTTCCGCCTCCAGTGTATCCGTTTTTGTTATCAGGATAATATCACATTCTTCCAGTTGTTAGCGGAAGATGTAGGCGGCATCGACATGTAAACCGGCCGTTTTGCCGTCGAGGACAGAGACAAGCCGTGCGGGGTCTGCCAATACAGAAAGGGGTGCGACCGACAGTTGCGCTTTCAGTTTTTGTTTCAGCGGTTGCATGATAGTGGCCGACAAATCGGTGCAACTGCCTACCGGTTCGGCAATAATTACGTCGGCCACCGTTTCGCCGCTCACTTTATTTATGGCATCCGTCAGTCCGTTGAAATTACAGCAAAAGCAACTGCCGCTCACTTCCGCCACTTTCAACCCCTGCTGCGACAGCAGTACGCTATCTACCAGTTCGGGCGCCTGGTCGTTCGTAATCAGGCCGACATGCAAACCTTTTTTCATCAGGCGTTGAGCCGCTTCCCATAAAAGGGTGGTCTTTCCTGCTCCCAGAAATCCTCCGGCAAAAATAATTCTTGTTGTTCTCATATACATACTTATAACTTATAACTTACGACTTATAACTTACGACTTATAACTTACGACTTATAACTAATGATCGGTAATGCGTTTCATGACCGGTTCGAGCAGGGCTGCGATTGCCCCGCCCGCTACCGGCGCTAAAATATACACCCAGAAGAAACCGCCGCACGAATCGGGAAAAGCGGCGTCTCCCCACCCCATTATCCATGCGACGACACGGGGGCCGAAGTCTCTGGCCGGGTTCAGTCCGGCCTGTGTCAGAGGGGCTGTCAGCCAGATGACAGATGATACCGTCAGACCTATAAACAAAGGGGTTATCGTACTGTTCGGACGGCCGGCATTGGCATCTTCGGTCAGGCCGAAGATAGTCAGTACCAGCAGGAATGTCCCGAATGCTTCGGCCGCTATCGCCAGTATCATCGGGACAACGGCCGTACTACCGGGATTCGGATAAAACTCGCCGAACATTTTGGCTGTGATAATCGACGCCTCCGACCCGCGAACAATCTGATGAGCGCTCTCATAAGCGGTAATTGAAGGCGAAAAAAGTAAATACACGCACAATCCTGCTAAAAATGCGCCCAGAAACTGCGCAAGCAAATATACCGGGATTTTACCGGCTTTCATGCGTCTGCTCAGCGCCATTGCCAGCGTGACGGCCGGATTCAGATGGGCATTCGACAGATGCCGTGTGAGATAAATGGCCAGCGTGACGCCTATGCCCCATACGAAGCCTATCTGAAAAATACTGTTATATTCTCCAAACAGTACGGCAACAGCGACAGATCCGCAACCAAACAATACCAGAATAAAAGTACCTAACGTTTCGCCTGTAAATTCTTTTATTTTCATGCGCATATTGAATTATTTTATTGAGCTACAAAGATAACGGCCTGACAAAATGTGATCATGCGCCCGGTAACAATAACGAAAAAAAGACGGGTTTAAGCGAAAATCAGTACGTAATGCATTATCTTCCTATGCGTGGATGCTTGCCGGCAAGGGCGACGGACTGTTTCGCGCATGGCCGCTCGACACGGGTCAATATTTCAGAAAAACGATCCAGTACCAGTCCTTCGGATCTCCTGCACCGACGCTGGGACGGTAAAGGTAGATGTAGGCGGGTGTAGAATCGGAGACCCAGCTTGTGAACTGAAGATCTTTTACGGCATCCCATATCGTCCGGTAATCAACATCCGGATACGCCGTTTTATCATATTCATCATGATACAGTGAAATAAAGCGAGGGGTTTCGGACGGAAAATCAAGTGTTACAAAGGACGACGGAGGGTCGATTTTTTCCGGAAACGTACACGCTCCTTTTCCCATCCAGATGATTGTGCCGGCAAATAATTCGGTATCGGTTGCCTTGTCATACCAGGCTACATCACCGAAGTCGCCGGGTGAACGGTATTCGCAAACCGGTTTTAAAGAATCAATATAATGAGGTAATGTCAATTTATATCCGCCTAAAAAACGGTTTGTAGTATAGTCTATCATACAGGTGAAAACCATACTTGTATCGGGAGGGCAGATCACCTTGTCTGACGATTCATCCATATCGCAGCAATTCAGCATAAAAAGTATGCCGGTCAGAAATAAAAAATGTTTTGTTCTCATATTAATTTGCAGTTACTGTGTAATTAAAATATCATTTCGGTCTCTTCAACGAATTCTCCCTGCGGCTTATATATCCGGAGCATCCGGCGCCCGCACACTAACCGTTCTCACAGGCGCTTTATCAAAAAGAACTGATGCAAAGATACAATATATTTTCCAGTTATTTTGTGTATTGCATTTTCGGAATCATTGATTCTGTCGCCAATCCGGACAGATTCCGAACAGAATCAATGATTCTGTCGCCAATCCGGACAGATTCCGAACAGAATCAATGATTCTGCCGCCAATCCGGACAGATTCCGAACAGAATCAATGATTCTGTGGCCAATCCGGACAGATTCCGAACAGAAACAATGTTTCTGCAGTCTGATTTTAATATTCAATTACACGCAAACGAATAAAAATGCCGTACGGAAATTTGCAGAAAAAAAACAATAGCGTCTCAAAAAAAGAATTAACCTTGAGCCGTCAGATTTTGAAGTTGAAAGAAAAAGCCTTACTTTTGTAAGCAAAATGAAGAGCGTCATGCAAAAAGAGAAAAGACGGAAAACGGTTTGCCTGCTGGCTTTATGGCTTTCGGCAATCACAGTTTTCGCACAGTACGAAGTGAGCGGAGGCAAAGGCGAACCGTTGCTTGCGGCCGACAATACGCTGCACCGTATCCGCGTCTATCTTGTGAACGGCGTGGAAGGTCTGACGCTTCGCTACACCTCCTCCACGTCTTCGCACCGGTGGTTTCGCTACAAAACGCGCGCTTCCGAAGCCGAGCCTGTCGCCTCGTCGCGACTGGGCAACACTTCGACCGTAGACCTTCCCGAAGAGGGATACGGCTACTTCGTACAGGACGGCGACAATTATGCCATGTCCAACTTTATCTGGATTATTGATTACAGCAGGCGCCCCGTGCAAATCCGCAATCTGCGCGTGTCGGACAGCGGCGAGCCCTGTGTCGCGCTCCGGCTGAGCGGCGAGGATGAAACGGCGCCACTGGTCTACCGGACGCCGGGCGGAACGGAGACCGTCGTCCGACGGCAGTACGAAGCAAGCTACATGACGCAGGTATGGAACAACGACAGCAAGACGTTCCGCCCGGCAATGCTAATCGACACCCTCGACGGCGATCCCCTCGGCCAGTCGCTCGCGCCGCCACTCGAAGACACGGATATCCAACTGTCGGGCGACCTCTTTGCCCGTCACTTCGGCCTGGAAAAAATGTTTGCAACCAGCTTCTATCAGGCCATAGCCCTTGAAGTACACGCCGACACGACCATCCTCTCCAACGGAGGCTCGAACATGCAGACCGGCGACAGCGAAATACTTGCACCCGCCAGCGTACGGTTCACGGCCTATGGCAATACGCCCGTAGCCTCACTGTTCATCTGGCAGATATACAGGAGCGACGATGCCGACAGACCGCTCGTGCGCTTCACCGGCGCCGAAGTGGAATACACGTTCGCTCTGGTGGGCGACTACACCGTACGGCTGGAAGTGAGCGACCGTACGGGCGCCTGTTCCAATACGGAATATACCTGGAACATACCGGTTACGGAAACGGTCGTGCTCATTCCGAACGTCTTCACGCCCGAAGGCTCGCCGGGCGTCAACGACGAGTTCAAGGTCGTCTACAAATCCGTTATCCGCTTCAAAGCCTCGGTTTTCAATCGCTGGGGAGCCGAACTGTTCAGTTGGACAGACCCCGCCCGGGGCTGGGACGGCAAGTATCGCGGCAAACCTGTTCCGGCCGGCCCGTACTTCTACGTCATCGAATACACGGGAACAGACGGAAAAACGCATAAGAAAAGCGGCGACATCAATGTAATACGAACAACAAAATCCAAAACGACAAAAGAGTAAATGACAATGAAATGGCTTGGCAGAATAATCAGTTTTTCGGCAGGCGGCGCGATATGCCTCTCCGTCGTGTTTTTTGCAGGATATAACGATTCGGAAAAGGTAAAAGAAGAACGGCCGGCAGTGCAGTCCATGACGCGCTCGCCCGACGTGCCTTCACAAATCACTTTCTGCGGCGAAACGGTCGATCTCGCGCGCTACAACCGTCACGAAGGAATGGACAGGGAACTGAGCAGTTTCACCTACTATCACTCCACCACCATGCTGCTGATGAAGCGTGCAAACCGGTATTTCCCCGTCATCGAACCGATACTGAAAGCCCGCAATATCCCCGACGATTTCAAATATCTGGCTGTCATCGAAAGCAATCTCGACCCGACGGCCGTTTCCCCGGCACGTGCCAGAGGACTGTGGCAGTTCATGGAATCGACCGCCAGAGACTACAGGCTGGCCATCACGGCGACCGTCGACGAACGGTGCAACGTACGGCGCTCAACCGAAGCCGCATGCAGCTACCTGAAAGAAGCTTACGACAAATACGGCGACTGGCTGCTCGTGGCCGCCTCGTACAACGCGGGCATGGGACGCATCTCGACCGAATACGACCGGCAGCGCAGTCCGTCGGCGCTGGACATGTGGTTAGTCGAAGAAACCTCGCGCTATATCTACCGCATCTTCGCCGTCAAGCTGATTTTCGAGAACCCGTATAAATACGGCTTCGTCATGAGCGCCCGCAATCT
Source organism: Tannerella sp. (assembly GCA_031259505.1). Taxonomy (GTDB): domain Bacteria; phylum Bacteroidota; class Bacteroidia; order Bacteroidales; family Tannerellaceae; genus Tannerella. The sequence continues at coordinate 1,079 of JAIRLL010000165.1, read as the reverse complement.
CTACAAACCCATCCCGTGCGATGAAGTGACGGTATCCGAAGACATCCCCGACCTGATCGACTTCGCCGCAAAATATCAACTCGCGCTCTCCGACCTGAAACGCTTCAACCCCTGGCTGAAGGATACCAGACTCAATGTCGAAAAAAGAACATACGTGATATTGATTCCCCGCAGGGAATACCTGAACTACAGTGATGCGAACGAAACGCCGGCGCACGACCCGCGATGGGTAGTAAATTGAGAAAAACGCATGTCTGCCAGCAAACAAATATCCGAAAAAGGCAATATCTCCGTTCTGGGTGCGCGCGTACACAATCTGAAAAATATCGACGTCGACCTCCCTCGCAACAAACTGTCCGTCATCACGGGCATGAGCGGAAGCGGGAAATCGTCGCTGGCTTTCGACACGATCTTCGCCGAAGGGCAACGCCGCTACATTGAGACCTTCTCGGCATACGCGCGCAATTTTCTCGGAAATATCGAACGCCCCGACGTGGACAAAATCTCCGGCCTCAGCCCCGTCATCTCCATCGAACAGAAAACGACGAACAAAAACCCCCGCTCGACCGTAGGGACGAGTACCGAAATATACGACTTCTTCCGCCTGCTCTACGCCCGGGCAGGCGATGCGTACTCGCACCGGAGCGGTGAAAAAATGGTGAAATACACCGAAGAACAGGTGCTGGATCTCATCCTTGAAAACTACGACGGCAAACGAATCTACCTGCTGGCTCCACTCGTCCAGAACCACAAGGGGCACTACAGGGAACTCTTCGAGTATGTCCGCAAAAAGGGCTATCTCAACGTGCGCGTAGACGGCAGGATACAGGAAATTACCCGCGGCATGAAACTGGACCGCTACAGGATGCACAGCATCGAAGTGGTCGTCGACAAGATGAAGATAAATGCAACCGTCGACGAGCAGCGCCTGAAAAACAGCCTGCGCATCGCCATGAAACTGGGCGACGGCCTCATCCTCCTCATCAATGCGGACACGAACGAAACGCGCTACTACAGCCGTCGCCTGATGTGCCCCGTCACAGGCCTTTCATACAGCGACCCCGCGCCGCACAACTTCT
>JAIRLL010000101.1 GCA_031259505.1 Tannerella sp. | reverse complement strand
GTGGTGCATCGTCTTCATGTAATAGTCGGGGACGATGCCGGCATCGCGGCAGGCGATGAGCGAGTCTACGGTATGGGCGCCCAGCCCGGCAGTGAAGCCTTCCTGGCGTATCCTGTCGAGCAGCCGCCCGATGCGGTCGACGTGCCGGTCGCGCACCATCCAGTCGCACCAGTTGCCCTGTATCTGTATGATGTCCACGCCGAAGTCAATGGCTTCATACATGTTGTCGAAGAGCGTGGATTCGTCTTCGACATCGGCTGCAATCTGCGTGATCACTTTCAGCCTGCTCCCCGTCGCCTTCCTGTACTTCTGCAGTACGGGATTCGACGGGAAACCGATGTTGACGGCATTGATTCCCGCCGCTTCGGCCAGCATGAGTGTTTCGTAGATTTTGCGTTCGGTATTGTAGGCCTTGAAGAGCGTGTCGGCATAGAGCAGGTCGCGGGCATGCGCCCATCCGCCGATGAGGTTTCCGCCCAGCACGAGGCGGCTGATTTCGTGCCGTCCGATCCGTCCGAATGGCAGCCGGCCTTTCAGTTCGCTCATATCCTGTCTGTTGATCTGAACCGTCGCACCGCTCATGACGTCCACGCCGTATCGCCGTCCGTTGTTCCACGCACCCCACCCCATCAGTCCGAGCAGGGGCAGCGACGCCAGGTTTTTGATGGCTTCGCGCCGTCCACCGGAAGCTTCAGTTGCGTCGGGCAGGCTTTTTCGCCGCAGGAAACCGGACAGACGGTCGACGCCGTAGCCCGTGTCGCGGTGCAGGGCGAGGAAGAGCAGCGCGAGGGCTTCGAGCAGCAGCGGGTCGACGACAAACAGATGGCTCTCGCGCGGCACGCTGAGCAGCGACAGCCCGAATGGCGGATATGCGAAATAATAAAGCGCCAGCAGCAGTGCGCCGGTAGCCGCCGAGAAGCGGACGAGCACGCCCAGAAACAGCGCCAGACCGACAAGCGTCAACCCGGCGATGTTCAGCCAGTCCACCACACCGATGGCCGGAGAGGAGGCTATCCAGTGATAAAACGGCGAGAGAAAGCCCGACGTATTGGCCAGATACGACTGCGACGACCAGCCGCCAACGGCTATCTTGGCCACACCTTCGTAGAGGAAATGCCACCCGATGGCGATTCTCAGAAGCGTGACGGCCGTCTTCCCGTATGAAGATGAAGTGTGTTTCTGTTTCATTTTGCAAACATTGAATTAATATGTTGCAAAGATATGTTTTTCCGTTCAAATAAAAAAAACTGAAAGAAGATGGGGGCAGGGCAGACGCATCCTGTGTTTGCCCCGTGCAGGAAGAAGTCGGATACGCTCCGTCATTTGCGAGGAGCGTAGCGACGTGGCAATCCAGCGCTGTGCATCATTCTGGATTGCTTCCTGCTTCGTACCTCGCAGTTGCAATGACGGAGATACCGTTGTTGTCGACAGTGGCATCCGTCGTCTTTGCGAAGGTGTGTACCGCGTCATGGCGAATTGCAGGAAATCGACCGGAAACCCGCTTCTGTGGATGCACAGAAGTATAAAATCGTTCGGAAACCCGCTTCCCGCCGTGACGCGCCGCGCGCCGCGTCACCGGCGATGGGGTAGCCTGAAGCAGTCCGGACTGATTTCACAAAATTATGCCGGATACAGTATAAGAACCCCGCTCGGCGAAGACTGTGTAACGGATTTTCTTACAGAGAGAGAAAAAAACTCCGTGTATCCGTGTTTGAACAGTTTATATGTTATTTCTTTTGCGTGCCTGAATCTTTGAACTGTTTTTTCTCCTGTCGCGCTTCACGGATCATTTCCTCGCCGGGCGTGATGAAAATTTCGATGCGGCGGTTGACGGTGCGTCCCTTTGCCGTGCGGTTGCTGGCTGCCGGATGGCGCATCCCTTTGCCTTCATACGTTGCACGGGTAGCATCTACGCCCTTTGCCGTCAGCAGGTCGCAGACGCTTTTTGCGCGGCGTGTCGACAGGATGCGGTTAAATGCGCTACGGCCAGTGTTGTCCGTGTATCCGACGATTTTCACGCAGACGTCCGGATTGCTGTTGAGATGAATAGCGAGCCGGTGCAGGTCGAGGCGCCCCATTTGGGTGAGCGTGTTCGAGTTTGCCTCGAAAAGGGAAGCGGCGCCGAACGTCAGCTTCAGCGCCTCGCCGCGGTTGACGGTTTCGATCGTCGCATCGTCAGCCGGAAAAGCTGCCTCCAGCGCCTCCTTCTGCGCCTGCATCCGCCGACCGATGGCTGCGCCGGCCTTGCCGCCGATGATGGCCGCCGACACGTCGCGTCCGGTCTCTTGATCTTCGTTGTCGCTTGCAGATGATTTACCTGTCTTGCAGCCCGACAGCAGCAGGCTTGCGCACGTCAGCCATGTCAGGAACTGGAACCGTTTCATTCTTCTCATTTATTCAAACAGATGAATCGAATCGCAGTATTCGAGTTCTCCCTGTACGATGAGGGTGATTTCGTCCGGTTCGAAATGCCTGATTCCGTCTTTTCCTGCGTTTTTCTCGACGTATTGAATCAGTAATTCTTCGTCGATTTCGACCACCGAGTCGTCATCCCCGTCACCGTCAAAGAAACCGTTTGCGCCGTAGAAATCATAAATCACATCAATGATGTAGAGAATGTCGTCGTCGCTGAGATTCTCTTTCATTTCCTGCGGCAGGTAGTTCCGTATGAATTTTACCGCATCGTCGTCGTCGTATATTCTTTCATCGCTCATGACAGTTTTTATTATTTGGTTTTAAGTGTTACAGTTCTGATAATCGGATTGCAGCCTTCGTCCACTCTCCTGATGGAGCGGGCAAACAGGCTGTCGCGTTTTTTATCTCCGAAGCATATTCCCCCGGCAGACATTCCCTTTTTACATGCATGTTATCATACAGCGGTATATTCTGCTGCGGGACAACAGAACTGACCGGCAGCAGACTTGCTGTAAATATCAAAACGACACGTATCATTCTTTTCTTTTGCTTGATTGCTGCGCAAAGGTATGCAAATAATCGGGAAGTCGTACAGCAGGCCGGCTATTTTTGTGCAGACGGACAGTTTTCTGTATTCAGAAAATAAAGACAGGCAATATTATTTGAATAATTCAAAACTCTCGGAACATTATGCATTCTTAACGTCTGTTTCGGCCTGCACTTCACCCAGGGCACGGTCATTGTCGGATATGACCAGCAATATGTCGCCGACATCGAGTTGCGTCGAACCTTTCGGGACAAAATACAATTCGCCCCGCTTGATCATGACCACGAGTGTCTTTTCCGGTATCGGCATATCCATAATTCGCTTACCGCCGGATAAATGATCTTCAGTGACCATAATCTCGGACATACTTGATTTGATGTCGTCCGACATTTCCACATCGAACGATGAAAGTTTCTTCACCGGTTTGTTCGCGCCCGCCAGATTCAGCCACCGGGCAACCACCGGCACTGTAGTTCCCTGCACCAGCAGCGACACCAGCGTGACGAAAAACACAATGTTGAATATCGTCTGAGCATGCTCCACTCCTTCCGTCCATGGATAGGTGGCAAAAAGAATCGGAGCCGCACCTCGCAATCCTACCCATGAAACGTAGTGCTTCGCCTTGACCGACATCTTCCTGAACGGCAACAGGCACAGCCATACAGCCAAAGGTCGCGAGACGAATATCATGAACAGACTGATCGTCAATCCGATGCCGGCTATGGGCAGCAGTTCGGTCGGATTCACCAGCAATCCCAGCGTGAGGAACATCACAATCTGGAAAAGCCATGCCAGTCCGTCCATGAATTTTTTTGTCGTCTTTTTGTGAACAAACTTCGTGTTGCCGATCACCAGTCCGCTGATATATACGGCCAGATAACCGTTGCCGTGCAGTGCGTTCGTAGCGGAAAACACGATATACAGCAGCGCCAGCATCAGCACAGGGTACAGCGATTCGTTATCCAGATTTATCTTGTTGATGATCTTGACGGCTATCCGCCCAAAAACATACCCTAACGCCGCGCCGAACAGCAACTGCACTGCCAGCATTCCTGCTATTGTCCAAAAACTGTTTGCTCCTACCTGCAGCCATTGTATAAATATGATTGTGAGCAGATAGGCCATCGGGTCGTTACTTCCGCTTTCCAGTTCCAGAAGCGGGCGCAGACGCTCTTTCAGCGTCAGCCCTTTCGAACCGAGTATGGCGAAAACCGATGCCGAATCGGTCGACGACATGACCGAAGCCAGCAGCATCGCCCCCAGTAGCGAAAATGTGATCGACGTAAAGACATGTCGGGTCAACAGGAATATGAAAAAACCGGTAATCAGAGCCGTAAGCAATACGCCCAGCGTCGCCAGCACAACTCCCGGCGCAATGACGGGCTTGATTTCATGATATTTGGTATCCATTCCACCCGAAAAGAGGATACTGTTCAAGGCCAGTACGCCGATAAACTGCGCCACCACGGGACTCGAAAACTCCAGCCCGAAACCGTCGTGCCCGAATATCATCCCCACACCGAGAAACAGCACCAGAACAGGTATGCCCGAACGATAACTCGTCTTGCCTGCTATAATGCTGATAAATAGCAGGAGAGAGACTATTAATACCACATTGTCAACCGAGAAAATCATCTGCTTTGAATTTTATTTTCGCCTCCAAATTTACATGTTTTTTTTCACATTCACAAATGTGCACGACAAAAAAACAGAATTTCAGGCACACGAAATAAATAGCATACAAACTGTTCAAACACGGAAACACGGAGATTTTTCCCGTAAGAAAATCCGTTACGCCGCGTTCCACAGAGGAAGCATGCAAGAGACAAAAAAGGAAGAATTTTTGTGTGCTCCGTGTCCCCGTGTTTAAAATTCTCCACAGTCATTTCAGGGTAATATTTACTGCATTTTTATTCCCGTCTGACCTTGATGAAATTGCACACTTAAATCCTGATTTTTAAATCTTGAGTTCATCTCCACTGTCTCATCATGCCTGTAACACGGGCAAATTCCTTATACGCGCCCGCCACTTCGTCCTGATGAAGCAGAACGGATATGATTTTGAACGACAGAAACGCGACGATCACTGGAATGGCTTCCGCCATATAGTCGCGACAGCGCACGTATTCGTCAAGGTCTCCGTCGTATGGGTCAAAAATGCCGCCATTTTCAGGCGGCGGCAACAACTCGCGCATAAGACAGGCATCCGCCGGCATCCCGGCCGGATACCGGCGTCGCAGCCTCTCAAGATATTCACTGCGCATGGCGAAAATTGCGAGCGAATTTTCCACTATCGAATCCGAGACATTGCGGCTGCGATGCGCGCTGATGTCAATGTGTTTTTCTTTCATTGCAAAGATGGCGTTGTCGTGTGCCGGGCTGCCCTCGTCGGCGTTTAGACCGCACGAAATAACCTTTACACTGCGCAACGGCTCGGGCGCCTGCTGCAAAGCATATTTCAACAGACCTTCCGCCATCGGACTACGGCAGATATTGCCAGAGCAGACGAATGTGACATGCTTCGCCTGCAATGTTTTTTGAAGTTCGAACAGCAATTCTTTTTTCATCACATAAATAACATTTCAGTTTCAACCCGAAAATTCGTGCCAAAGATAACATTTCTTCATTCAATAAACAAATTTTTCCGGTATGGGCGTCATACCGCCGGCCCTGAAACACAGCGGGACGTCCGGGTGACTGAAAAACGCATTTTTTCTTTCCTGCAACATCCGAGAGACCAAAAGACGCAATACATGTCATTCGTAACGAAGTGAGGAATCTCAACCCAAAGTCGGGTAATATTTCCCGCTCGGCGAAGGCACTGCCTCCGCCAGCGACGAGCGCGCGATACTGCAGATGAAATCTTTCGGCCCGGCAGATTGTTGCCGCAAATGAAGAAAATGCGTACCTTTCCCCTATAAATTTTGTATGACATTTTTATTCGTTTGTGAGTAATTGAGTATTTTATGTTACCTTTGCGCGATTTTTTGCACGTATGAAACAGATAACAGCGCAACAGCAGCAAATAAATACGACGGCGTTTCATATTCTGGCCGCCCTGAGCGTAAGTCATTGTATGAATGACGCATTGCAGTCGGTTGTATCGGCCTCGTATCCGATTATCAAGGACGAATTGCAGTTGAGTTTCCAGCAAATTGGGCTAATAACGCTGATGTACCAGATATCGGCATCTGTATTTCAGCCGATTGTAGGGCTTTATTTCGACCGGCGTCCGGCGGCATGGTCGCTGCCTGTCGGGATGGCGTTCACGCTGACGGGACTGATTTCGCTGGCATTTGCGACGACACTCTCGTGGACGCTATTTTCTGTCTTTCTGGTCGGTACAGGTTCATCGACGTTTCATCCCGAAGCGTCGCGGCTGACGTCTCTGGCGTCGGGCGGAAAACGCGGACTGGCGCAGTCGGTATTTCAGGTGGGCGGCAACCTGGGAGGCTCCCTGGGACCGCTGATGGTCGCGGCAATCGTTGCACCGTATGCCCTCAGCAACATCGCTTATTTTTCCATCCTGTCGCTCATCGCCATTCTGGTGATGCTGTTTATCAGCCGCTGGTACAGGATGCGTCTGCAACTGATAGCCGGACTGAAAAAAGTGG
>JAIRLL010000080.1 GCA_031259505.1 Tannerella sp. | reverse complement strand
CGTACTGCGTTACGCCGACGTATTGCTGCTACTCGCAGAGGTAACAGGCGATGCTAAATATCTGAACGAAGTAAGAGAAAGGGTCGGACTGCCCAAATGGGGCGATGCCGCTTATCCTTCGTCGCTGTATCCTACGCTGGCGCTGGCTGTCGAACACGAACGGCAGGTAGAACTTGCACTGGAATTTCACCGTTATTTCGACCTGAAACGTACGGGACGTGCCGCTGCAGTACTCGCTGCCTCAAGTAAAGGGATCATAAACCTGCAGCCTGTATTGCCGATTCCGTTAACCGTAATTACGCAAAATCCGGACGTTATCACGCAAAACAGCGGTTATTGACAATTTATTGACAGGGACAAACCTCTTTCACGTTTGTCCCTGTCTTAAATAAACATGTCATTTTTTCAACAAATCGTTCCCTGTTCTCATCATTTTTCAAGACAAAAATTCTATTTTTGTACGGGCTTTATGAACTGTATTGTAACTATTATTAAACATTCAATGAAAATCAACGTATTAAACATATTATTCATTGTCCTTTCATTTGCATCATGCCAAATGCAAACGGACAAAATCGACCGCGAAGCGCTCGTGAAACGCAACAATCCTTCTGTGGCACGGTTCGACACGCTGGCTTCGCTGTCGGTAGGCAACGGCCGTTTCGCCGTCACGGTAGATGCTACCGGATTGCAAACGTTCCCCGAACTGTACGCCGCGGGAGTGCCGCTGGGCACACAGTCGCATTGGGGCTGGCACAGTTTTCCCAATCTGAAAGGTTACAGGTTTGAAGAAACACTCGAAAGTTACGACTTCGGACACGGGCAGCCGGGATTGTACTCCGTGCAGCCGAGACCGTCGAGAGACCCCGCCGAAATGACAAAAATCATGCAGCGCATGGAGGCCGTAAACTATTTCCGCGCCAATCCGCACCGGCTGCATCTGGGTATCGTAGGGCTGGAACTGCTGCAGGCCGACGGCTCCCACGCCACGCCCGACAACATATCCGGCATCAATCAGCAAGCAGACATGTGGAACGGACAAATCCATTCTTCGTTTACGATAGAGGGCAATACGGTACAGGTAAACACCGTATGTCACCCTTCGATCGACAGGCTCGCGGCTTCCGTCTCATCGCCGTTGCTGAAAGAAAAACGTGCAGCCGTAAAACTCCGTTTCCCCTACCCTACTGGCCAACATTCGGACGACGCATGCGACTGGAATCATCCCGACAGCCACCAAACAAAAATCGTCGAACAGGGCGACCGGTTCGCCCTGCTCGAACGGAACATCGATACGACAACCTATTTCGTAAAGATAGCCTGGGAAGGACAAGCCTCGCTCAAGGAGAAGTCGCCACATTATTTCGTACTGGAAACCTCGTCGGACAACTTGTCGTTCACAGTCGATTATGCGCCCGAAAACGCTTTTCCCGAAACGGGAACATTCGGCGAAACGGCACGGCAATCGCAGGAACACTGGCAAGAGTTCTGGAAAAAGGGTGGCGCCATTGATTTCTCGCTTTGCACGGACGAACGCGCCAAAGAACTGGAACGCCGCGTCGTTCTGTCGCAATACCTGACGGCCATCCAAAGCGCCGCTCCCGAACCGCCCCAGGAGACGGGACTGACATACAACAGCTGGTTCGGCAAATTCCACCTCGAAATGCACTGGTGGCATCAGGTGCACTTCGCCCTGTGGAACAGAATGGAAATGTTGAAACCCAGCATGGAATGGTACAAAAAAGTCGAACCCGTCGCCCGCGAAATTGCAGCGCGGCAACATTTCGACGGCATCCGCTGGATGAAGATGACCGATCCGTTGGGGCTGGAAGCGCCCTCGTCGGTAGGCTCGTTCCTCATCTGGCAGCAACCGCATTACATCTACATGGCCGAACTGATATACCGTCAAGAGCCGACGCGCGAAACGCTCGAACGCTACCTCCCGCTCGTGCTGGAAAGCGCCGCCTTTATGGCTTCTTTTGCCACGCTCGACGAAGCCGGTAACCGTTACGTGCTGAAAGGCTGCATCCCTGCACAGGAAACCCTGCGCCCCGACGAGACGGTCAACCCGCCGTTCGAGCTGTCCTACTGGCGTTTTGCCCTCTCCGTCGCCCAGCAGTGGCGCGAAAGGGCGGGGATGGAAAGGGATACGAAATGGGACGACATCATCCATCGCATCTCGCCTCTCGCAGAAAAAGACGGCCTGTACCTCGCTGCGGAATCGGCGCCGCAAACCTATCAGGAACGGCGTTTTACTTCCGACCACATGATTGTGCTGGGGGCAGTGGGCATATTGCCCCAGTCGCCTCTGCTGAAACCGGACATCATGCGCCATACGTTCGACTGGGTATGGAACAACTGGAACTGGGATCATACGTGGGGATGGGATTATCCGACCACCGCCATGTGCGCCGCACGCCTCGGCGAACCCGAAAAGGCGGTAAACGCCCTGCTAATGGACAAACAAACCAACACTTACCTGCCGAACGGACATAATTACCAGAACGACAGGCTGCGCATCTACCTTCCGGGCAATGGAGGACTGCTTGCTGCCGTCGCCATGATGTGTGCCGGATGGGACGGCAATACCGTTCCGACGCCGGGATTCCCTAAAGACGGCTCATGGAACGTGCGATGGGAAAATCTGTCGCCCATGCCATAATTTTAATCCATCAACTCAACAAATATGAAATTATTACGAATTCTTATTCCGGCAATGACGCTGGCGACAGCCGGTTTCACCGGCTTACAGTCCCAGCCGAAAACCGGTTCATGGGGCGATCAGGGCAATGGGACGTATATCAATCCCGTGCTCAATGCAGACTATTCCGATCCCGACGTTTGCCGCATTGGCGACAAATACTACATGGTCTGTTCCGAATTTCATTACATGGGCATGCCCGTGCTGGAATCGGAAGACATGGTCAACTGGAAAATCATTGCACAAATCTATTCGCGGCTGGATTTTCCCGATTACGACAAAGTCGACAGCTACGCCAACGGCTCGTGGGCGCCCTCCATCCGTTATCACGACGGCAAACTTTGGGTCTATTTCTGTACGCCCACCGAAGGGCTGTTCCTGAGTACGGCCGAAAAACCGGAAGGCCCCTGGTCGCCGCCCGTCGAAGTGAAACACGTCGAAAAATGGGAAGACCCGTGCCCCCTGTGGGATGACGACGGCCGGGCATACCTCGGACACAGTCTGCACGGAGCAGGCCCCATCATTATCCACAGGATGAGCGAAGACGGTACGCAACTGCTCGACGACGGCCTGACGGTCTACACCGGCCCCGTGGCCGAAGGCACCAAAATGTTCAAGAAAGACGGCTACTATTACATCAGCATCCCCGAAGGCGGCGTACCGGTCGGCTGGCAAACGATTTTGCGGTCGAAAAACATTTACGGCCCCTACGAAAAAAAGGTAGTCCTCGAGATGGGAAGTACCTCCGTTAACGGCCCGCATCAGGGCGCGCTGGTCGACACGCCCGAAGGCGAATGGTGGTTTTATCATTTTCAAATGGCCGGAGCGCTGGGACGCGTTGTCCACCTTCAACCCGTGCACTGGCATGACGACTGGCCGGTTATCGGCGTCGACATCGACCGCAACGGCATTGGCGAACCGGTGTATGTCTGGAAAAAGCCTGCCACCGGAAAAACGCTTCCCGTACATGCTCCCCAGTCCGACGACGACTTCAACGCTCCCACGCCCGGACTGCAATGGCAATTCAATCACAACCCCGACAACGCCGCATGGTCGCTGTCCGAAAAGCCCGGCTACCTCTCTTTGAAAGCGCTCCGGAGCGAGAGTTTCCTGAGGGCAAAAAATACGCTGACGCAAAAAACAATGGGTACTTCAGGCGAAGCCACGGCCACGCTCGACGTCAGCCGGATGGCCGAAGGTCAGCGAGCCGGCCTGTGCAGCTTCGGCTCGCTCTACGGCCTTGTCGGCGTATACCGTACGGGAGGCAAAAACTATCTGTTTTTCGAAACTAACAGCGATTTGTTCTCACAGCCGAGGCAACCCGGCACAAGAATCAACACGTTCGATACCGGCAAAAATCATTTTGAAAAACAGCCCGTCACGGCAAAAGTGATTTATCTCAAACTGAAACTGGATTTCGTCTCCGGCAAAAATCATTTTTATTACAGTACGGACAACAGGCATTTCATCCCTTACGGAAAAGATTTCGGCGCGATGTTTTCTTTCTGGAAAGGGACGCGAGTGGGACTGTTCAGCTATAACGAACTGACAGACGGCGGCACGGCGCTGTTCGACCGGTTCGGCTACGATTACGACGGGCCGAAATGACCGTCGATCCGAAGAAATATTTTACGGCAATATATTATTTAACAATTTCAAAAAAAGCAACGAATGAAAACCAAGCAATCCATGTCGAGGCGTAATTTCCTCGCCACATCAGGGGCGGCTCTCGTGGGAGGCGCCCTCGTCAATCCGGCGGCCGGTCTTCGGGCTGCGCCGGTCATTCCTTCGCCCCGCCGGGCAGGAGGCAAACTGAAACTTGCAATGGTCGGCACAGGCTCTCGCGGCACAAGCATGTGGGGGCGCGGGCTGACGCAGCGCTATGCGGACAGTACCGAATTTGTGGGACTGTGCGACAGCAATCCCGGCCGCGTGGAAGCCGGGAAAGAAATTATCGGCGCGAACTGCCCCACCTACAGCGACCTTCAAAACCCGATGGCCGCGTTCGAGAAAATGATCAGCGAAACCAAACCGGACATGCTCATCGTAACCACCGTGGACGCTACGCACAGCGAATACATCGCACGCGGCATGGAACTCGGCGTCAACGTCATTACCGAAAAACCGATGACAACGGACGAAAAGAAGGTACAGCAGATTCTCGACGCGGAGAAACGTACGGGCAAAAAGACCCGCGTGACGTTCAACTACCGCTATTCGCCCCACCGCGCAAAACTGTGGGAACTGCTGCGCGAAGGCGAAATCGGCGAACTGACCTCGGTCGATTTCCACTGGTATCTGGACACGCGACACGGAGCGGATTATTTCCGCCGCTGGCACCGGCTGGTCGAAAAGAGCGGCTCGCTGTGGGTTCACAAGGCAAGCCATCATTTCGACCTGCTCAACTGGTGGATAGACAGCGACCCCGAATCGGTATACGCACTCGGTTCGCTGGATTTCTACGGCAAAAACGGCCCGTTCCGCGCCGAAAACTGCCGTACCTGTCCACATACGGCGCAGTGCAAGTTCTATTTCCAGATAGACCGCCCCGTCATGTCGGCAGCCATGCAGGACGCGGCAGGCGTGAACCGTCAGCAGGCGGCTTTCGTCAATCCCTACAAGCGCCTTTACATCGACTGCGAACAGTATGACGGCTACCTGCGTGACGGCTGCGTATTCAAAAACGACGTCAACATCTTCGACAAGATGGCCGCTACCATACGCTATGCCAACGGCGTACAGGTATCCTACTCGCTTACGGCCTATTCGCCCTACGAAGGCTACCGCATCGCCTTCAACGGCACGAAGGGACGTATCGACGCATGGATTCAGGAATCGAATCCCGCACAGGACAGAGATTACGACGAAATCGTACTGTACAAAAATTTCGCCCGCAGGCAGTACATACAGATTCCGTACGGCACGTCGGGACACGGCGGCGGCGACGACCTGCTTCGCGACCAGATTTTCATCCCCGGCACGCCCGACCCGCTCAAGCAGTGCGCCGGCACGAGAGACGGCGCCTTTGCATGCCTCATCGGTATTGCCGCACGCAACAGCATCGCTTCCGGACTGCCGGTCAAAATCGCCGACCTGACCTCGCTCAAACCGCAGGCGCAAAAAGAATATCAGCGGGATACACTGAATATGTGATAAGCGGAGAGGCATAAAGATAATCATAGACACTGCAAAAACGCCGGCAACGAACAGAACCGTTACCGGCGTTTTTTTCGGGCTGGCCTTTAAATTTAAGGAAGATTTCGGAACTGCGTAGTGTCATGTCAGCGCCCGGGCGTCTTTGCGAGGCCTTATATTTTTCAGATAAACAGGCGGAAAATGACATGTCCGGGTTGAGCAAATTCCTTTGCGAACTGCCCACAGTCGGAACCGGAGCCTGCGCAACAGGAACACAACAAATACACGGCAATAAGAGCTGGAATGAAATTTCTTTTGTGTAACATAGCTGTTTAAATTTTTAATGATTCAATGATTTATAAATTCTGTTCGACAGATTATTTTTCTACTACAAACACCGATTTGCATCCGTCCAGCGTGATTTGGAAACGGGTTTTCCCGTTTTCGCGGACAACAGACAGCGTCTCGCCAATATTGCCGTCGTGCGGGTTCCAACATTCCAGGCGGTATTCTCCCGCCACTTCTACTTCGGCCGATTTCGACACAGAATCAGGATTAGCAAAAAACCAGAAGTTTTTTCCATGATACGTTTTGTGTATATTGCGCAGGGCGGTCTCGCCCGTGAAGGTCAGCGACAGTTGAGTTTTCGACAGCGCCGTTTTCAGTTCTGCAGGGTCAGGACGATCAACGAACATCACGTTTTCCCGTTCCAGTAACTGTTTAACGATGGCGACCGCTTTCTCATCATCCGATGCACGGGTCGCTTTTGAGGGCGTTTGCGAGACAAAAATTACCTGTCCGCCCGCCTGTGCAAAGGCCTGTATCTTTTCAAGATTGCTCAGCGAGACAGTTGTGACGGCCGGGATAATCAGTGTGCGAAACGAATTGTACTGTACCTCGTTGTCTAAGTACAGTGCACCTTTTTCGACGCGACACTGTTCGTCAAGCGTCTCTGGATGCAGAAACATGAAGTCGTACCCCAAACTGTCGGCCAGCGCAACACCGACATCCACGTAGTTCAGTTCCGGCAGTTCCACTCCACCCCTGTAATGTCCCAGCGGACCATCCATGTAATGACCGCTCTGCATCGTATGCACGGGATACAGTACGGCAAGATCACCTGCCCACCGGGCTTCGTTCTGCATAACGGCGTTCAGGCGCGCCAGATAGTCGGTGAAAACGCGCAGGCTGTCGGCATACAGCGGATTACGAAGCGAGAGCTCGGGCAAAAACGTCACCCGTTCCGTGTTATACCACACGGCATGTGGGATCAGCAGATTGATCCCTTTTACGTACTGGTCCATCGCGATGCCAAAGATTTCATTCCATCCGATATTGCCCATAGCGCCGTAAGTTTCGGACATCACAAGGGAATGATCCCAGTTCCAGGCCGCCGAACTGACAATCTTGTAAAAGCGTTCGGCCGGACGGGGGCCACCAATTTTATCTATGCCCGGAATATCCTGAAACTTGAAACATTTCATCAAATCACCAGCCACACCCGTGCAATTGACGACCTCCTCATTGTCCTGATGTCCGGTCGCCATCACACCATGCGCACGGCTCCAGTCGCTGACTAATTTAGGATAACCTTCGGCATAAAGTTCGCTGCGAAAACCGAACAGGCAGTTGCGGGCTTCTGCCGTTTCGCGGCCGATGTCGTACCATAATGCGGGATAGTAGAGCGCCGGACTGAAACCGTATTTTGCTTCAAACTTCCGATTGAACTCCGGTGTCCAGGCACGTCCGTCAGCATAATAGAGCGTCGGCTCGTCAAAAAAAGTGCCGACAATGGTTGAACCGAAATGCGTTCCAAAACGTTTGTAATATTCGTCGTGCGTCATCTCAATATAGCGCCGTACCGCTTCGGGACTCATATAGTCCACAATGGTACGGCCAGCATCCACACAGTTGAAAACTATTACTTTCCATTGGTTGCCAGGAGATGTCCACGTCAACGTTCCACGATCGACAAGGCCGGTCAGGTCGATTCTTTCGAACGAGACTGTATCCATCGCCACTACAGCCATCACGACGCCCTGCGGCAATGTCTGCACAAACGGCGCACCGGCTACCGGATGATATTCCGTCTTGTCTAACCGTTTGTACGTATGTTCGGGATACTTCTGCTTGAAGCGCCCGATCCCGTCGCCATTAATATCGCCGGCTGTTCCGCTGGGAAAACCGTATTCGTCATAAAGCCACAGCGTCAGTCCAAGTCGGGCGGCTTCTTCCACACAGACCCCATACCTGTCGAAATAGGCTTCGGAAAGGTATTCGGGCTTGAAGTTTTTCCCAAATGGCAGGATGCTTAACCCGCCATAGCCGGCTTCTTTGTAACCGGCCATTTGTCGTTTCAATTCCTCCGGCTCCACGCGGGTATCGTTCCAGAACCAGAGCGGATTTGGTCGCACGCCGACCGGAACAGTTCGGAAATCCACAGCTACCTTTTGCCACTCCGTACTGCGCGA
>JAIRLL010000116.1 GCA_031259505.1 Tannerella sp. | reverse complement strand
CATACGACAACACTTTAATCAGCTTTAACGGCCATATTTTGGTCGTATCTGTTTATTTGTTAGAGAGAGAGAGAGAGAGAGAGAGAGAGAGAGAGAGAGAGAGAGAAAGTCTGGCGTCGCGCGCGCGTATATTAGCGCTTATCAATTAATTAAAAAAACATTTTCAAGTACTTTTTCTCTCCGTTTCACGATGCATGAGAGAGAGAAACGATACTTTCACGATACTTCCGTGAAGACGGAAACCTGTTTCCATGTTCCGGAAAATTCCCTTTTTATTAATCACATAATACTTTTATTCTATGAAAGAAAACTTTGTTTTATTGTGCAGACGGGATACATGGCGAAAAACGCTGTGTACGCTGTGTATCCTCGGTTGCGCGTTTGTGCTTCATGCACAGCGGAAAGTGAACGGCACGGTGGTCGACGTCAACGGCGAACCGATCATCGGCGCCAACATTGTGGAATCCGGTACGTCCAACGGGACGATATCGGACATTAACGGAGCGTTTGTGCTGACGGTATCCAACCCGGACGCCAGCCTGAACGTATCGTTCATCGGCTATCAACCGGTACTGTTCCCTCTGAACGGGAAAAGCGAAGCCGCAATCGTCCTGAAGGAGGATTTGCAGAATCTGGACGAAATCGTGGTAGTAGGCTACGGGACAGCCCGCAAGCGCGACCTGACCGGTTCGGTGGCCTCGGTGAAAAGCGAGAAGCTGCACGAGACGGCTTCGTTCAGTACCATTCAGGCGTTGCAGGGGCAGGCGGCAGGTATTTCCGTGATGCGAACCAACTCGACGCCGGGTGGAAGCGCCTCCATCCGTATACGCGGAAACAGGTCGCTGAAAGCGACCAACGACCCGCTGTACGTCGTGGACGGCATCCCTATCGTGGTCGGACTGGATGAGTTGAGCAGCGCCGACATCGAATCGATCGACATCCTGAAAGATGCTTCGGCGACGGCCATTTACGGCTCGCGCGGAGCCAACGGCGTCATCCTTATCACTACGAAGAAAGGCAGGGCGGGGCATACGCAGATCGATTACAACGGATACTACGGCGTGCAGCAGGCTTCCAGAACGGTCGACATGATGAACGGCGCCGAATGGGTGGAGCTTGTCCGCGAAGCCAACCGCGCCACTACCAAGACGACGCCCTATCCGCTGACGCCTTCTCTGGAATGGGACAGGCAAATCGGATATTTTACCTCCGACCCGAACGTCATCAGCAAAATCGAAACGGGTTACGACGAGCAGGGCGTCTGGCATCCGGAACGGGTGCCCTATACCGACTGGATGGCCGAAGCGTTGCAAACGGCGCCGATACAGAATCATGAAGTGAGCGTCAGGGGCGGAACGGACAAAATCAAACTGTCGGCTTCGGCTACATGGTTCAGCCAGGAAGGTATCGTGAAAGGGCAGGGCTACGACCGCTATTCGGCGCGCGTCAATTTCGACTGGGAACTGAACCGCTTCGTCACCGTCGGCGCACAGACACAGTTCTCGCATTTCGACCGCGAAGCCGGAGCAAATGTGTATCACGAATCCAGAGGCATTTATCCCCTGGCCGATATTTATGATGAAAACGGGAACTACGTGACGGCGCGTCCCGGCAACGACCCGCAGTTGTGGAATCAGTTTCTCAATCTCGACAACCGGCTGAGGACGCAGGTGAAAGACCGCTTCTTCGGCAGCTATTACCTGGAAGCGAAACTGCCGTTCGACGTGCGCTACCGCTCGAACGTGGGTATCGACGTCGGGCCGTATTACGACAACGAGTTCTACGGCGCATTGAGTTCCGACCGTTCGGGAAGCCCGGCGCGCGCCGTCAACCGCAAGGACAACCGCCGGATGTATACGTGGGAAAATCTGCTGATGTACAATAAAACCATCCGGGGGATTCACAATCTCGGCCTGACGCTGTTGCAGTCCATACAGGAAGAAACGCAGGAAACGGCCGAAATCAGCGTGCGCGACCTGCCTTACGAAAACCAGCTCTGGTACAACGTCGGCTCGGCCGAAACGATCGTTTCGGTAGCGAGCAACTACGTCCGCTGGCGATTAGCCTCGTTCATGGGGCGCGTCAACTATTCGCTGATGGACAGGTATCTGTTGACCGTCTCGGCGCGCTACGACGGTTCGTCGCGCCTTGCTCAGGGACACAAATGGGTGCTCTTCCCCTCCGCAGCGCTGGCGTGGCGCATCAAGGAGGAAGCGTTCCTGCAGGACGTGGAGGCGCTGAGCAACCTGAAACTGCGGCTCGGATTCGGAGTGACCGGCAATACGGCCATCGATCCCTACAAGACGCAGGGCAATCTGTCGTACGGACGTTATTCGTATGACACGCAGGGTGTACTGTCTTTCTATCAGAACGAAATGCCGAATCCCTATCTGACGTGGGAGAAAACATCGCAATGGAACGCCGGACTGGATTTCGGATTCCTGAACGGACGTATCGGCGGCGTGCTGGACTTCTATTATCAGGAAACGAACGACCTTCTGATGGACCGCCAGCTGCCCATCGTGTCCGGATTTTCGGGCGTGACCTCCAATATCGGGAAGATAAAGAACCGGGGCGTTGAACTGACCGTCAATACGGTTAACATCGAACGGAAGGACTTCCGGTGGACAACCGACCTCCTGCTCGCGGCCAACAGGGAAGAAATCGACGAACTGTATAACGGCAAGGTCGACGACGTAGGGAACGGCTGGTTTATCGGTATGCCGGTGAAGGTCTTTTACGACTACAAGGCCGACGGAATCTGGCAGCTGGAAGATACGGAAGAACTTGCCAAATGGGGAGGCGTGTTCAAACCCGGCGACGTCAAGGTGGTAGACAAAAACGGCGATTACCGCATCACGTCCGAAGACCGTTTTGTGCTCGGACAGGTAGAACCCAAGCTGAATCTGAGCCTGAGTAATTATTTCAACTATAAAGGCGTCGACCTGAACTTCTCGCTCTATGGCGCTTTCGGACAGATGCGCAAGTTTGAACGGAACTGGAGCCTCAACGGACGATATAACTGTGCAAAGGTCGATTACTGGCGCATCGTCGGCGAGGACGCAAACGGCAATCCTGTCAGCAACGGCAGCAACGAAGCGCCGCGCCCCAATCGCGACTTTGAGAACCCAAACTACATCGACGCCCTGTACTATGCCTCCTCGTCGTTCCTGCGCGTGCAGCAGGTCACGCTGGGGTATACCCTGCCGTCCGCTTCAATCAGGAAGCTGGGCATAAGTAAATTCAGAGTATACGGTACCGTACAGAACGCCTGGGTGTTCACGAACTTTCCCGGTATCGACCCCGAACTGGGTAACAAGGACGATAACCGGGGGTTCAACGAACCGACGCCGCGTACCTTCCTGCTCGGACTTAATCTTAGTTTCTGATAAATGTATCACATTATAAATATTTGAGATATGAAAAATAATATAAAATACAGTTTGTTCATTCTGCTGGCGACGATGGTTTCTTCGTGCAATTCTTTTCTGGAAGAAAAGGTAGTCAGCGGCGTGTCGTATGATTTTTTTGAAACCAAAACGGGAATCGAAACGGCCGTCAACGGCGCCTACACCACCATGCGCTGGTACGTGGGCGGCGAGCGGTACTACTGCCTCACCGAATACGGTGTAGACTACGTCTGGGAAGGCGCCGACGGCGGTCAGAAAGATGCCTTCAACAAATACAGCGTCCAGATGAACTCGGGTTCGAGCCTGCTGTATGAATTTTGGGAAAACAACTACAAGGGGATAAACCGCATCAACACCGCCCTGATGTATCTCCCGAAAGTGACGGACATGACCGACGCCGAAAAGACGCTGCGCGAAGGCGAACTGCGCTTCATGCGCGCCTGGTTCTATTTCGACCTCGTGCAGCATTTTGGCGCCATCCCCCTGATGACGGAAGGAAACGTGACGGAGATCATTACCGATTTCCGGCGCGCCCCGGTGTCTGAAGTATACGACGCCATCATCGCCGACCTGAAAGCGGCATACGACGCCCTGCCGGACGTCACCCGCCAGACACAGCGCGGGCGGGCTACCAAATGGGCTGCCGCACACCTGCTGGCCAAAGTATACCTCACGCGGGGAAGCGCCGTGAAAGATCAGCGCGGGCAGCAGGCTTCCGACATGGACAATGCCCTCTTGTACGCCAAAGCAGTGATCGAATCGGGAAAATTCGCCCTGGAAGACGATTATGCGACCACGTTCGACCAGCATCTGCAAAAGACGTCTTCCGAAACCATCTTCTCCATCGAGTTTACAACCGATGTACAGTTCAACGGCGACGGCAACCGGATGCACCTCTACTGGGTACCTACCTACGAAAACATAGCCGGACTGCAGCGCGACCTCCAGCAGGGACGCGCCTGGAAGCGCGTGAGGCCTACGCCTTACTTCCAGACGCAACTCTTCGACCACCTGAACGACGCCCGAATCTACAAAATGTTCAAATGGGTTTTCTGGGCTAACAAGGAATCGTCCATTCCCGTCTGGCAGGCACAGTATTACTATGTAGACGAAAACGGCCGGACGACGGACGATCTGCTCTACGAACCGCCCGCCGAACTTGTCGGACAGCCGAAATTCGGACTGGGCGACACTGCGGCCTACTTCATCCCCAAATCCTACGGAGCCAAGGACCATACCAACAAGGTGCTCGACGCGGATAAAAACCGGCAGCTCCAGCTGGATGTCGCCAGAAGCCCGTACACCCTGATTCCGGTGGACAACAACACCAATCATTTCTTCCCCTGTCTGCTGAAATGGATCGACCCGGAACGGCCGGACATGAACTACGAACAGGGTTCGCGCAACTTCACTCGCGCACGTCTGGCCGAGACTTACCTCATCGCCGCCGAAGCGGCCGGAAGGAAAGGTGATCTCGAAGCAGCGGCCGGATATATCAACGCCGTCCGCCGCCGCGCGGCATACCGGGAAAACGAAGTGAAGCCGAAGGAATGGACGACCGTCGAAGGGGGCAACCCCGACCGACTGACCGCTTCTACCGAACAGGCGATGATGGTCACACCTGCCGACATCGGCAGTGATTTTATCGGCTTCATGCTCGACGAGCGTTGCCGCGAACTGTTTGGCGAAATGAACCGCTGGGAAGACCTTGTGCGCACCGAAACGCTCTTCGAACGGGTGAAGCGTTTCAATCCCGACGCGGCCAACAACATCAGGGAGTATCATAAACTGCGTCCGATACCGCAACAGCACATCGACCGCCTCTCTCCACAACCGCCGGTGAACGAAGCGCAGAACGAAGGATACTATTAACCGTACTGAATCTTTCACTTTCCCCCTCTCACAGAGACGTCTCTATCACCTGCAGAGACGTCTCTGCCGTTTTCGGCGACATCGCCGGAGATTCTTTTATGTTTGCCCCCGCGCTTCGGGGCATACCCGCATTTTCTTCGTGGGGCCCCTATATTATACTGCGCGCGGTATATTTGCTTATTATCAGCCCACTGGATTGCTTCGTGCCTCGCAAAGACGCCGGATGTCATTGCCGACGGCAACGGTATCTCCGTCATTGCGAGACCCTATATTTTTCAAATAAACAGGAAGAAAATGACATGTCCGGATTGGCTTCCTG
>JAIRLL010000004.1 GCA_031259505.1 Tannerella sp. | reverse complement strand
CCGTCACGCTGGTTGCTTTCTTTGGATGCATGCGGATGATTTGGCGGTTAGCCGGACGAAGCGCCGGATAATCATTCCCTGTCTCCTGACTTCGCCTCTTGGCATTGCTGATTATACTGCGTGCGGTGTAATTTTGCGATATCTCACTGTATTGCTTCACCCTTCGGGTTCGCAACGCGGCGCCATGCCTCCGTCACCGGCGAAGGTGTAGCCTGAAGCAATCCGGACTGACTTCACAAAATTATGCCGGGTACAGTATAATATAAATGAGCCTTTCCGGTCGGAATCTTTCGTACATATTAACCTGAGTTCGGTATAAGAAATAGAACTTCGTATTCACATAATTTCAGAATTTTCAAAATTTACAAATATGTTAATTCTGAAAATTCTGTCATTCTGTTAACCTGAGTTCGGTATATGTATTATACTGCACGCGGTGTAATTTTGGCGATAATCGCGCATGTGCACCGGCCCGGTACGCATCCGCGTTTGATAGCGGATAAAATAAGCCAAGATAAGTTACGCCATGTTGCGAAAAGTAAAAACGCAACCGTTTCACCCCTTTTTTATGATTATCCCCCAGTCGAACCTCAGGCGGAGGAAAACAAATGCAGATAAAGCTTAAAGCTTTTCAAATTCTCGGTATGAGCGCGAACAGTGCAAACTGTACGGAGTGGCGTCTCATTGCACAAAACAGATAAAGTCGAGACTTTTATTCCAAAATATTGATTTTGCGACAATCCGAACTGCATCCCGGCAATGTGCGGGTTCCTGCGAAAAAAAAGGCCACCCAAATCGGGCAGCCTTTTTCCTGATGGAGCAGGTGCGTCATTCTCCGAAATACCGTTTATACAAACCTTCGAAGCCTTTGCCGTGGCGGGCTTCGTCCTTGCACATTTCGTGCACGGTGTCGTGGATGGCATCCAGATTTTGCTGTTTTGCCAGCGTAGCAATGCGTTTCTTGTCTTCACAGGCGCTTTGCTCCGCCATCATGCGCTTTTGGAGGTTGGTTTTCGTATCCCACACTACTTCGCCGATCAACTCGGCAAACCGCGAGGCATGATCGCCTTCTTCCAAAGCATAACGTTTGAACGCTTCCGCAATTTCGGGATAACCCTCGCGATCCGCTTGCCGGCTCATCGCGAGATACATCCCTACTTCCGTACACTCACCCGTGAAATGGGCTTTCAATCCTTCAAGAATCACCGGATCAACACCTTTGGCCACGCCAATTACGTGTTCATCCGCAAAGTGCAATTCTCCATCTTCGGTTACTTCCTTGAATTTGCTTTTCGGCTGTTTACACTGAGGACAAAATTCAGGCGCTTCATCGCCTTCGTGAACGTAACCACATACAGTACAAATAAATTTCTTTTTCATAATCGCTTGTTTAAAAAGTTAGTACAATATCAAATCATTTTTCAGCTTTTCTTTTTGCATTCCGCGCAGACTCCCTTGAGATTGATGCTGGTTTCTTCTACCGTGAAATCCGACGTTTCCGGCATCGCCCAATCAATCTGCGGAAGTGGCAAGTCTTTGATGCAGCCGCATTTTTTGCAGTAAAAATGGGCGTGCGCCTCAATGACGCCGTCGAAACGGGCGTTCCGCTCGTCGATGTCTACCTGAATCGCTACTCCCTGCTCGACAAACAGTTTCATCGTATTGTATACTGTTGTTTTCGAAAGTGTCGGGATGCCCGGCAACAAATCCGAATATACTTCGTCGACCGTCGGATGCGTTCGGTGACTCAGAAGATATTCCATTATTCCTATCCGGTGTACGGATGGTTTGATGCCGTGAGCTATCAGATATTGCTGCGTCGATGTCATATTTTCTATAATAAAAACAATTCTGTAATCGATACAAAGATAGGACGAAATATCGGACCTGCAAAATATCCTCCGTTATTTTTCAAGAATGAATCACAATTAAAGTTTAGCGAAGATTTTTTTGCTGCATCCGCTTGTCATATTTGGATTTTTCGAGTAAGTTTGCCGCGTGAAATAAAATATCAACAGAATATGACGACCAAAACAAATTGGACATTGCTCCCGGCCGTGTGGTTACTGCTGGGATGTAATTCTTTGCATGTGCGCGAAAATGCGACGCAAAGCAGAATGGCATATCATTTCGACGAGCCGGCGAAGATATGGGAAGAGACTTTTCCGCTGGGGAACGGTCGCATCGGACTGATGCCCGACGGCGGGACGGAAGAAGAGAATTACGTGTTGAACGAAATCTCGATGTGGTCTGGCAGCAAACAGAATACCGATAACCCGGAAGCGCTCAAATCGCTTCCCAGGATTCGCGAACTGCTGTTCGAAGGTCGCAACGACGAAGCGCAGCAACTTATGTACGAGACGTTCGTCTGCGGCGGCGAAGGCAGCAGACAGGGGTACAGGCAGCCGTATGGCAGTTACCAGATATTCGGTAATCTGAAATTGAGCTACCTCTACGACGACGGGCAAGACGTCGCAGTCAGGAATTACAAGCGCGAATTGAACCTTGAAGACGCCATTGCCACCGTTTCGTTCAAAAAGGGAAAACATGCCTACACGCGTGAAGCTTTTACTTCGTTCTCGTCGGACGTAGCAGTTATTCGCCTGACGGCGAATGCCAAAAATGCACTCAACTTCCGTATCGGAATGAATCGTCCCGAACGGTATACGGTCGTATCCGACCGCGGCGACCTGTGGATGTATGGCCGTCTGTACGAAGGCGATGTATACGATCCGAAGAAACGCCACGATGAAAACGAGGCCGATGAAGTCGTGAAAGAAGGCAAAGGAATGCGTTACGGCGCGCGACTGCGCGTATTATTGTCCGGCGGAGGGAAATTCTCCGTTGTCGACGACACGATACTGACGGTCGAAAACGCTTCGGAAGCAACCCTCCTGATTGGCATGGCAACCGATTATTTCGGAAAAGACGTCGACCGCCAGATAGATTCGCTTGTTGCCGCCGCAGAAGCAAAAGGATACGAGGCGCTCAAAAAGGAACACGTCGAAACCTACCGCAGCCTGTACGACCGCGTACATGTCGATTTCGGCCACGTGTACGAGAAGGAGGCGCTACCTGTAAACAAACGTCTCGAACTGTTCAGCCACGACAAAAACGACCCTTCGCTGCAAGCGCTTTATTTCCAGTTTGGACGCTACTTGCTGATTTCGTCCACACGTCCGGGTTCGCTTCCGCCCAACTTGCAGGGGCTTTGGTGCAACACCATCAATACCCCCTGGAACGGCGACTACCACATGAACATCAATGTTCAGATGAATCTTTGGCCTGCGGAAGTGTGCAATCTGTCGGAACTGCATCTGCCGCTGATTGAATGGACGAAGCAGCAGGTTCCGAGCGGACGGCGGACGGCAAAGGTGTTTTACAACGCCCGCGGATGGGTCACGCACATACTGGGCAACGTCTGGGAGTTCACCGCGCCGGGCGAGCATCCCTCGTGGGGTGCAACGAATACTTCGGCGGCATGGCTGTGCGCGCATCTTTACAATCATTATCTGTAT
>JAIRLL010000112.1 GCA_031259505.1 Tannerella sp. | reverse complement strand
GGCATTTCGTCGATTCGCTGGCCGCCCATTTTCCGCATGAAAGACATAATCTGGCGCGCTACGTCGACACGATACGCAGCGTGGCAAACGATTCTCCGCTGTATTCGCTGCGACATACGCATCCGGTGACGCTGCTCAACCCCGAATATATCAAGCAGAGCGCAAGCGCCTTCGTCGATTCGATCACCCCCGACCCGCTGTTGCGGCAGGTTCTGGCGGGCAACCTGCCGCTCTACGCCGGCATACGCGGGAAAACGCCGCTGTATATCCATGCGCTTATCCACGACTTCTACAACAGGAGCAGTTGCCGTATCATCGGCGGAAGCGACGTCATCGTCCGTTCGCTGGTGAAATCCATCCGTGCGACGGGCGGCGCGGTCTGTCCGTCGTCGAAAGTGGTGAAGATAAACTGCGACGGGAAGGAAGCCACCGGCGTCACGCTCGAAAGCGGCGAAGAAGTGCGGGGCGACGTCATCATCTCCAACATTCATCCGCGCCGCACCATCGAACTGCTCGATACCCGCCTGATACGGAAATCCTACTGCGAACGAATCATGAACCTGCGCAATACGGTGTCGAACTTTACCGTCTACATACAGTTCAAAAAAGATACGGCGCCGTATCTCAATTCCAACTTTTTCCACTACAGCGGCGCGAGCGTCTGGGGATGCGAGGACTATACGGAGGCCGACTGGCCGAAATCGTTCCTGTACATGCATCACTGTTCGGAACGCAATCAGCGTCATGCCGTGGCGGCGGTACTGTTTGCCTACATGAATTTCGAAGACGTGGCGCGGTGGAGCGGTACGCACATCGGCCGCAGAGGCGAAGACTACGAAGCTTTCAAACGGCAAAAGGCAGAACGCCTGCTCGACGAACTGGAAAAACAGATGCCCGGCACGCGCGCAAACATCGAGCGATACTACACGTCCACGCCGCTGACCTATCGCGACTACACGGGGACGGAAAAAGGCTCGATGTACGGCATCTTTCGCGACTGCACGGAGCCGGTGCAGACCGTCGTCTCGCAGCGCACCAAAGTGTCGAACCTGTTTCAGACAGGACAGAACATCAATTCGCACGGCATACTCGGCGTCATTATCGGCGCCATCATCGCATCGGGCGAACTGCTGGGAGTAAATACCATTATCGAACAGATAAAATCTGTAAACAGTAAATAGAATTCAGAATCCCGTGAACGAAACAAAACAGACGGCAATCATCATCGGCGGCGGCATCGGGGGACTGTTCTGCGGAGCAATCCTGAGCAGGGAAGGCTGGCATGTGAAAATCTTCGAACGCCACTGCAAAATCGGCGGCGGACTGCATCAGTTCGTACGCCGGGGCGTCGCGTTCGAGACGGGCATGCACGTCATGGGCGCGTTTCATCCCGGCGGCGTCCTGCACCGCATCTGCTCCTACCTCGGTATTGCGGACAAACTGACCGTCATGCCGGCAGACGACGACTGCTTCGACATGTTCCACATCAAATCCGACGGAAAAAAATACCGCATGCCGCGAGGCTACGAACCGTTCACGGCAAACCTGTGCCGGCATTTCCCCGAAGAGCGGGCGAACATACACCGTTATATGGAAGCCCTGTACGGCATCTGCAAGGAAGTCCGCCTCTACAACATGGAGAATCCCGACATCTCTTTTCAGGAATTTTCGGACGATTTCATGCAAAGCGTCGGCGATTTCATCGATTCCTTTACCCGAAACGAACAGTTGCGACACGTCATGGGCTACTGCAATCCGCTCTATGCAGGCGACCGGTATACCACGCCCGTGTATATCCATGCGCTGATAAGCAAGTTCTACATCGAGGGTGCATGCCGTTTTGTCGGCGGCAGCCGGCAGCTTGCGGAGGCGCTTGCCGGCGTCGTCCGCCAGGCAGGAGGCGAAATATACGCGGGAAACGGCGTGAAGCATATCGAAATAGAAGACAGAAACGCGGCATATATCGTCGACGACGACGGGACGCGCCACTGCGCCGAACGGTATATTTCGAGCATCCATCCGTCGCAGTTTTTCAAACTGACGGACACCTCCAAAATACAGCGCTCCTACTGGCAGAGAATCGACTCCATCCCGAATACATATTCGGTCTACACGCTGTACATCATCTTCAAACCCGGCTCGTTCCGCTTCTTCAACTACACATATTACTATCAGGAAGACTACGCGGAGACGTGGGAGCATCACCTCTACACGGAAGAGAACTGGCCGAGAGGACTGATGTTTATCACGCCGCCCGTCACGGAGCGCGATGTGTTTGCCGAAAAAATGATCGTCAACTGCGTCATGAACTTCGACACCGTCCGCCGGTGGGAAGACACCGTCACCGGAAAACGCGGCGATGACTACGAAGCCTTCAAACGCCGCTGCGAAGAAAAAATCATCCGCAAACTGGAAGAACTGTTCCCCGACATACGCACGTGCATCACGGGATTATACAGTTCAAGCCCGCTTACCATCCGCGACTTCTACAATCAGAAGGAAGGCGCGATGTATGGCGTCCGGAAAGACTGCCGCAACATGGCGCTTTCGCATATTGCCGTTCGGACGAAACTGAAGAATCTGTTCTTTACGGGACAGAACATCAATCTGCACGGCATTCTGGGCGTCCCGCTCACCGCCATCGGCACATGCGCCGAACTGGTCGGGATGGAAAATCTGCTTGACAGGATAAACGCATACAAAATAAAAACGTAACCGTATATGAAACTGAAACTGATTTATCCCCGCTGGGAAAAGCTGAAGAGGCAGACGACGTTCAACCTGCCGCCGCACGGCCCCGTGGTGTTTGCCGCCTCCCTGCCCGCGTACGTCGACGTGTCGTTCACCGACGAGAACGTGGAAGAGATTGACTTCGACGAGCCGTGCGACCTGGTCGCCATCTCCATGATGCTAAGCACGCAGGTGAAACGCGGATGGGATATCGCCCGGACTTTTCGCGCCTGCGGCAAGCAGGTGCTTTTCGGCGGCATCGCCACCATGCTCCATGCGGAAGAAACCGTCGGACATGCCGACGCCGTCTTCCTCGGCGAATCCGAAGGACGCATGGAACAGGTGCTCGACGACTGGCAGCGCGGACAGTTGAAAAAGGTATACAACTACATGACGCAGAAGCACCCGCCCGTCGAATCCGTCGGGCCGGCGCGGCGCGACCTCTACAATCGCGACCTCTACAATCACAAGGGCGTGCAGATGGTCGACCTCTTCCACGCCTCGCGCGGTTGCCGCTTCAGTTGCTACCCCTGCGCCGTGGCATATCTGGGAGGGCGCATATTCCGGCCGCGGCCGATGGACAGGGTGATCGAAGAACTGGCGACCATCGACAACAACCGCCTCTTCGTCGTCGACAACTCTCTGGCGCAAAACAGAGAATGGGAAAAAGAACTGTTCCGCGAAATGATCCCTTTCAAAAAGAAATGGATCAGTCACACGATCGAAGACGATCCCGAAATACTCGACCTGGCGGCGCAGGCTGGCGCATGGTACGTGTATCAGGCCGTTTACGACACGTCGGACTATATCCGCGAACGCGTGAAACGCTATCACGACCACGGCATCGGCGTCGAAGGCACCATCCTGCTCGGTCTCGACAGCCAGACGGAAGACGACATCAAACGCCTGATTGATTTCCTGCTCGAAATAGACCTCGACCTGGCGGAATTTACCGTCATGACGCCCTTCCCGCATACCAAAGGCTACGACGACTTCCTCCGCCAGGGGCGTATCTTCGACTTCGACTGGGACCACTACAACGCCGGGCAGGTCGTCTTCCACCCCAGACACATGACGGCCGAACGCCTGCAGGAACTTTACGACTACGCCTGGACGTCGTTCTACGCCGCCGAATCGCAGGAATCGCGCATGTTTCGCCTCTTCTGCAACGTGGCGCTCCGCGAAATGAACGAAGGAACCTACCGCCCGCGCGACCGGAAGCTGGCGCGCAAGTCGTTCGGGAAAGAGGTTGCAGGCCCGAGTGCGCAATGACGCCGGACGCCATTGCTGACGGCAACGGTATCTCCGTCATAACGGGTCCCATCAAAAAAAAAATTATTTTTTGCCCAATATATTATTTCGGTGTTGTTAAGATAGATAGTTCATTATTAAGTTTCAAAAACAATAAAGTGAGAGACTTTTCGATCATGTGTACCGCTTTACTGTAACATAACCCCTTCCTTTTAAATCGAGCAGGATAATATCTGATCCTGCAGTTATATCCTTCAACGGTAAAGGTCTCAGCTTTCGTCTGAAGTAATTTGTCGGATGGTATAAACTCATTATAACTTTTCCAATGATCGGCACAATACAGGGAAACGT
>JAIRLL010000308.1 GCA_031259505.1 Tannerella sp. | reverse complement strand
ACGAGTCCGGGCGTTGTTGCGGCAGGAGTCATCCTGACGTATCTCGACCTGACGCATCACACGCAAATCTCGCACGTCACGGCGCTCAGGCGCATCGAAGAAGATCGCTTCGTAAGGCTCGACAAGTTCACAGTCAAAAACCTGGAACTGGTGCAGCATATCAACGACAACGGGAAAACGCTTGTCGACGTGCTGGATAAGACCTCGTCGCCGATGGGGATGCGCCTGTTGAGGCGGTGGATTCTCTTTCCGCTGCTGGATATTCCGTCCATCAGGAAACGTCAGCAGGCAGTGGCCTGTTTCCTGCGAAACGCCGAACTGAGCGCGCAACTGGCCGGCTTCATCAGAGAGACGGGCG
Source organism: Tannerella sp. (assembly GCA_031259505.1). Taxonomy (GTDB): domain Bacteria; phylum Bacteroidota; class Bacteroidia; order Bacteroidales; family Tannerellaceae; genus Tannerella. The sequence goes on along the minus strand of JAIRLL010000308.1, from coordinate 2,601 downwards.
ATTTGGAACGGCTCGTGTCCAAAGTGTCGGCCGGCAGGATTTCGCCGCGCGAGGCGGTGCAACTGAAAATGGCGCTGCATGTCATCGCGCCCGTCCGCACGCTTTGCATGGAAAGCGGCGAGCAGGAGTTGCAACTGCTCGGCGAGAAGCTGGATCCGTGCGCCGCCCTCTACAGCCGCATCGAAAAGGTCATCGCTCCCGACCCGCCCGCCCTCATCAACAGGGGTGGCGTCATTGCCAAAGGCGTCCATCCCGAACTGGACAACCTGCGCGACCTCGCCTTTTCGGGGAAAGACCACCTCATGCAAATACAGAAGCGCGAAAGCGAACGCACCGGCATCCCGAGCCTGCGCATTTCGTACAACAGCGTTTTCGGCTACTATATCGAAGTGCGCAATACGCACAAAGACAAGGTGCCTTCCGACTGGATACGCAAGCAGACGCTGACGCAGGCCGAACGGTACATCACCGAAGAACTGAAAGAATATGAAAGGAAAATCCTGACGGCCGAAGAAACGACGGTCAGTCTCGAAATACAGATATTCAACGATCTGGTGGCCGAAATGGCCAAATACGTACGCCCCATCCAGCAGAATGCGCAGACGATTGCGCAAATAGACTGCCTGCTCTCGTTTGCCAGGGTGGCGTTGAGCAACCGCTACACATGCCCGGCGATAGACGATTCGGACGTGATCGACATCAGGGAAGGCCGTCACCCCGTCATCGAATGTCAACTGCCGCCCGAAGCGCCCTACATAGCCAACGACATCCGCCTCGACAGGAGAAAACAGCAGATACTGATCATCACCGGGCCGAACATGGCCGGCAAGTCGGCGCTGCTCCGGCAGACGGCGCTGATCACGCTGATGGCGCAGACGGGCAGTTTCGTCCCGGCAAAAAAAGCACGCATCGGACTGGTCGACAAGATCTTCACGCGGGTAGGGGCTTCCGACAATATCTCCATAGGCGAATCGACCTTCATGGTCGAGATGAACGAAGCCGCCAGCATCCTCAACAACGTCTCGCCGCGCAGCCTGATACTCTTCGACGAGCTTGGCCGCGGGACGAGCACCTACGACGGCATCTCCATCGCATGGGCTATCATCGAATATATACACGAACATCCGACGGCTTCCGCACGCACCCTCTTCGCCACTCATTACCACGAGTTGAACGAGATGGCGCGTTCATTCAAACGCGTCCACAACTTCAACGTGAGCGTGAAGGAGGCGGGCAACAAAGTCATCCTCCTGCGCAAGCTCGTGCCGGGCGGAAGCGAACACAGCTTCGGTATCCACGTTGCCGAAATGGCCGGCATGCCCAAAAGCATCGTGAAACGCGCCGACGAGATACTTGCACAACTCGAAAGCGACAACCGCCAGACAGACATCAAAAGCAAACCCGTCGGGCAGATCGCATCGGGCGGCGAAGGCTATCAACTGAGTTTCTTTCAGTTAGACGACCCTGTACTCGGCCGCGTACGCGACGAAATCGTCAATATCGACTTGAACAATCTCACCCCGCTCGAAGCGCTGAACAAACTGAATGGCATAAAAAAAATTATCACGGGGAAATGATTGTCGACAGTAAAATAGTGAACAGTGATTTTTTTTCACGAAAACCGTTTGAATAACGGATTATTATTTGTTCCTTTGCGACGCAGAAAACGGAATGCTTTGCAGGAATCAATACAACAGCAACCAAATAATAAATAATAGCAGACAATGAACACGAAGAAATTTTTATTACAGGAAAAAGACATCCCGTCGGCATGGTACAACGTGGCCGCGGATATGACAAACAAACCGCTCCCTCCGCTGCATCCCGGCACGAAACAGCCGGCGCGCGCGGAAGACTTTTATCCGCTGTTTGCGGAAGAACTGGTGAATCAGGAAATGAATCAGACGGACACGTGGATCGATATTCCCGAAGAAGTGCGCGAACTGTACAAAGTATGGCGCCCGACGCCGCTCGTACGCGCCAGCGGACTGGAAAAAGCGCTCGACACGCCTGCCCGCATCTATTTCAAGAATGAAAGCGTCAGCCCTGTAGGCTCGCACAAACTGAACTCCGCGCTTGCCCAGGCCTATTACTGCAGGAAGGAAGGCATCACGCACATCACGACCGAAACAGGCGCCGGACAGTGGGGCGCCGCCATGGCGTACGCCGCACGGGCATTCGGTCTGGAACTGGCCGTCTACATGGTGAAAGTCAGCTACAACCAGAAACCCTATCGCCGCTCCATCATGCAGACCTTCGGAGCGCAGGTGATCGCCTCGCCCAGCATGAGCACCAAAGCCGGACGCAAAATACTGACCGACAACCCGACATATCAGGGTAGCCTGGGAACGGCCATTTCCGAAGCCGTCGAACTTGCGATGCAGACGCCCAACTGCAAGTATACGCTGGGCAGCGTGCTGAACCACGTCATCCTGCACCAGACAGTCATCGGCCTCGAAGCGGAAAAGCAGATGCAGATGGCAGGCGAATATCCCGACACAGTCATCGGCTGCTTCGGCGGCGGATCGAACTTCTCGGGCATCAGCTTTCCCTTCCTCCGCCACAAACTGACCGGCAGCAAAAACGGCCTGCGCATCGTGG
>JAIRLL010000105.1 GCA_031259505.1 Tannerella sp. | reverse complement strand
GGGCAGGGGATGGAACTGGAATGGAGCCGCTCGCCACAAGAACTGACGTTGGCGTTCGTTCTGGAGATATTTTGCTGTAAGACCGTGCCTGCGTTTGAGGTGGCGCTGGATTTCGGCGTGCGCTGCGCAGGCGACGACGAACGGCTGCGCAGTATCCTGCATGAATTTTCGCTCGCTCTGGGCATCGCATACCAACTGCAGGACGACGCCGAAGACTACGGGCAAACGCTTATTCCGCACCGTGAAAGTGCGGATGTATACGTTGCATCGCCTTCCGGAGAAGACGGCGGGCAAATGCACGCGTCCGCCCCATTGCGTCCTTCGGCTGTCCTTGCCATCCTTTGCGAGCAAAACCGGAGCGCCGGGCTTATCAAGCGATTGAGTAAGGAAAAAAACTACAGAGCCTTTCTTGAGAGAAGCGAATACCAACCCTTGTTGCAGAAAGCGATTGACAAGGTAAAAACCTTGTCGGAGAAATATCGTCAACAGGCGATAGATTCGCTAAGCGCATTGGATCATGCGGAAATGAAACGGTTACTTTTCCGCGTCGTCGAACAGATTTTAAACAGCCGGAGCGAATGATGAAAAAGAAAAATACGATATCCGTCAAGATGATGAATCTGTTGCAAAAAGGCATAAATCGCCTCGGCAGCGATGCGACCGGAAGAATCAAAAAATATATCGAATCCCGGATGACGCCGCACGATTTGTTCATGAACAAAAGCGGCGAAGAAGATATTTATTATACGACATTCGGGTGGATGCTTTCGTATCTGTTCGGGATCAAAATACGCGGTGAACAGGCGCGCCGGCAATGGCAAAACCTGACGGTAGACCGCGGCGATTTAATCCAGTATGCGGCATATGTCCGCTCGGGGCTGTTGCTCGACCTGTTAAGCGGGCGCTACGGACGGGCGCTATTGAGATCGGTCGTTCCATCAACGAAAGCAGGGACGGTCGTATTTGTTTCGTTCCCGCATAATGACGGATGTTCGCCCTATTCGACGTTCATCCGTTTGTCGCTGCTGGAAGATATGAACGGTACGGTTCGGAATAAAAAAGAGATGACCGGTTCGTTAACCGCATACAGGGTAGCGGCCACAGGCGGATATTCAAATATAGCGGGAAACGGCGAAGCTTCCGTCAATGCCACAGCGGCCGCATTATCCGTCATAGGGCAGTTGAACGGATATGCGATGAACGACGATGTGGAATATCTTTCCCGTTCGCAGGACGATTCGGGCGGCTTTTCCGCATCGGAAAATACGCCGTTGCCGGACGTACTTTCCACGGCTACCGCCTTGTTTGCGCTGAACTGCTACGGGGTAACGCCGCGCGTCGATCCTGTGCCTTTCATTGAGGCGCACTGGCTGGAATCAGGCGGTTTCGCGCCGGCCTTATTTGAAGAAACAAGCGACATAGAATATACTTTTTACGGACTTTTAGCATTAGGCGCATGTTGACACGGAAATCAATTATTGAAGAAATGATAAGCGCGCTCAGTCAAGATTTGCTGGCAAGGCAGTCGCCCGGAGGTCTCTGGAGAGGGTCTCTTTCGGCAAGCGCCATTGCCACGTCGACGTCCGTGTTTGCATTGTCCGTGATAGACAAAGCGCGCTATGCCGCATACGTCGAAGCCGGCGTCAAGTGGCTTCGCGCCACCATGCTGCCCGGCGGCGGCTGGGGTGACACTCCCGAAAGCAAGGCCAATATGACGGCGACCCTCCTGTCGTATGCATCTCTTTTCTATCTCGGCGCCGCCCCCGAAGAAACAAAAACGTATTTGAGCAAGCAGTTCGGCGACATTGGCGACGAACATATTGTGAATGGCGTTTTGAAATATTACGGGAAAGACCTTACGTTTTCACTTCCCATACTGGTCATGTGCGCTTCGGCAGGCATGATTACCCGTTGGGATGCGATACCTTTTTTGCCGTTTGAACTGGCCGTGCTTCCGCAACGGTTCTTCCGTTTTCTCAATTTACCTGTGGTGAGTTATGCCATTCCTGCGCTGATTGCTGTGGGTATTCTTCGTCATCGCAAGGGAAAGAAGAGACTTTTCTATCCGTTGCGTGAGGCTTTTGTAAAGAAATCGTTGAACGTATTGACGCGGTTGCAGCCTTCCGGCGGCGGGTTCCTGGAAGCGGCGCCACTGACGGCATTCGTATCCATGTGTATGGCATGTGCAGGGTATGCAACACATGCGGTCACCCGTAAAGCGGCCGGTTTCCTGGTCGACACCGTCCGGACAAACGGAGCATGGCCTATCGACACCGATTTGGCGGGCTGGCTGACGGCGCTTAGCGTAAAAGCATTAGGCCCGGAGATTCCGGACAGGGAACGTTTATTAGAGATGATCGCAGGGAACGCATTCACGTTCAAACATCCTTTTACCGGCGCACAACCGGGTGGGTGGGGCTGGTCGGATTTGCCGGGAGCAGTTCCCGATGCCGACGATACGGCGGGAAACCTGATCGCCTTGCATGTCCTGCAGAAAGACAGCCGGTATATCCCTGAAGTCTCAAAAGGCATCGAATGGCTTTTGAATTTGCAGAATAAAGACGGCGGGATGCCTACCTTTTGCAAAGGCTGGGGTCGTCTGCCGTTCGACCGCAGCAGTCCCGATATATCGGCGCACAGTCTGGCGGCATTTGAACTTTGGTACGAAACGCTTTCCGGTAAATTAAGGCAGAGATGCGATAAAAGCATTCATCGCCTGCTCCGGTGGCTGGAAAAGACGCAAGCTGCAAACGGCTCGTGGACGCCTTTATGGTTCGGCGACCAGGATGCGGCAAACGAACAGTCGCCCGTATATGGCACAGCCGTTGCCGTCGAATACCTATCCATGTCGAGGCGTCCTCTGGCGATCTGCTTAGCGGCAAAAGGTAGCGATTATCTCCTGTCGGCGCAAAACGGCGACGGCGGTTGGGGTGGCGCAAAAGGAGCGCCATCGAAAGTCACTTTCACGGCGAGGGCTCTAAGCGCTTTGTCCCGCGTTGCGGGCAAAACGGATTATAATTTGGAAGATGCCGTTTGTAATTCTGACGCCACGAACAGCCGTTTTGATGTTACAGCCGACCGGAATTTAAGCACATCATCCGGCGTTGCGAAAGATTGCGATGAGGCCATTGCAAATGGAACGGACTTTCTTTACCGTCGCTTCAAGGATGAGACATTGAATAATGCCGAACCTGTCGGGTTGTATTTCGCCCGTCTATGGTATTCGGAGGAACTGTATAATATCACGTTTGCACTACACGCATTGAAACAGATACGAAACAGGATGACAACAAATAACAGTTAATTATATAAAAGATGAAACGAGCAATTATTTTAAGTTTATTATGTACGATTGTGATTGCATTGCAGTCGCAGGACGTTATCCAATGGAGGTTCGACCGTACCGGGATTTACCGGGAAAGCGGTTTGCTGAAATCGTGGGGAGACGGAGGGCCTCAACTGCTCTGGCATTACGACGGATTGGGCGAAGGACATTCGTCGGTAGCCGTGTCGTCGACGGGAAAATTGTATCTCACCGGCATGACGGACGGAATAGGTTATCTTTATGCTTTCGATGCGAATGGCAAATTGTTGGATCGGAAGGAATACGGTCCCGAATGGGACAAAAGCTACAACGGTACACGCGGTACCGTGACGCCCGACGGCGGCAAATTGTACTTGATATCAGGCCTCGGCGAGATCGTCTGTTTCAATGAAAGCGATTTGAGCATCGTATGGAAAAAAAACATGTTGACCGATTTTGACGGTTCGAATATTACGTGGGGCATTTGCGAATCGCCGCTTGTCGTGGGCGACAAACTGATTGCCTGTCCCGGCGGACCGATGTACAACATCGTCGCGCTGAACAGGCACACGGGCGAACTCATCTGGAGTTGCCCGGGCGACGGCGACCTTTCGGCCTATTGCTCGCCGGTCTACCTTGCCGACCAGCAGACGCCGCAAGTCGTGACCATGATGCAGAAGCATATCATCGGCGTCGACATCGCCACGGGCAAAAAACTCTGGTCGTACGAGCAGATCAACCGTCACGGCGTTCATCCCAATGTGCCGGTATATGCCGGCAATATGTTGCTGTGCACGAGCGGTTACGGCAAAGGTTCGGTCATGCTGCGCCTGATCGATGGCGGACGCAGCGTGGAGAAAGTATGGGACGCGCCCCAGCTTGATTCCCGCATCGGCGCTATGGTGAAGGTCGGCGATTATGCCTACGGTTCGGGCGATGCCAACCGTTTCTGGTTTTGTGTGGACTGGAAAACAGGCGAACTGAAATACAAAGAAAACACGTTGCCCGTAGGGAACGTGATTGCTGCCGACGGAATGCTTTACTGTTACAGCGACCGGGGCGATTTCGCACTGGTAAGAACGACGCCGGAGAAGTTCGACATCGTAAGCCGTTTTCCCATTACAATGGGTACAGACCAGCACTGGGCGCATCCCGTGATACACAAAGGCGTCATATACGTGCGTCACGGAAATACTTTAATGGCATATAAAATCAGTGGATAAACAGATTCGAATATGAACAGGTCAAACTTTTTATTTTTCCTCTTTTTTGTGTGCGTATCCGCGCCGCATGTTTCGGGACAGGAAAACTCACAATGGCGCGGAGACTTGCGCAATGGCGTGTATAACGAAACCGGGCTGTTGAAAACGTGGCCGGACGAAGGCCCTTCGCTGCTCTGGCATTACGACGGACTGGGCGAAGGATATACTTCCGTGGCCATCGCCAACGAAAAAATCTACATCACGGGCATGACCGACAGTACGGGATACCTGCACGTGCTCGATCTGGACGGGCGTATCCTGAAAAAGAAAGCCTACGGACTGGAATGGGATGAGAACTACAACGGCGCGCGTTCCACCGTCAACGTCAACGACGGCAAACTGTACATCTTTTCCGGAAGAGGCGTATTATCGTGTCTGGACGAAAACAGCCTGGACATTCTATGGTCGAAAGACATCGAAAAAGACTTCGACGGCAGTAACCTGAAATTCGGCATGACCGAATCGCCGCTGATCGCTGGCGACGTGATTTACCTTACGCCCGGCGGCAAGAAATACAACATGGTCGCCTTAGATAAAAACACGGGCGAACCGGTATGGGCTTCTGCCGGCATCGGCAAGCCCTCCACATATTGTTCGCCACAATATGCAGGCGATCTCCGTACGCCCGTTGTGATCAACGCCATCGACAGCAGCTTAGTCGCTTTCGACGCCGGAACGGGCGACATGCTCTGGGAAGTAGAACAGAAAAATCCATACGGACACAGTCCGAACACGCCGATTTACGAAGACGGACTGCTGTTCAGCACGTCGGGCGGCGGCGTAGGCTCCGTCCTCTACCGCCTTGCTCCCGACGGCAAGATTGCGGAAAAGCGCTGGACAAACGAAATGGACAGCAAGCACGGCGGCGCCGTCAAAGTCGGCGATTACGTGTATGGTTCGGGCGAGAAAAACCGTTACTGGTACTGCATTGACTGGCAAACGGGTGAGACCATGTACAAAAACAATCAGATCGGCGTGGGCAACATCATTGCAGCAGACGGCATGTTGTATTGCTACAGCGACCGCGGCGAACTCGCATTAGTGGAAGCAAGTCCCGAAAAGTTCAATATCACCGGAAAGATCCGAATCCAGCTCGGCACCAATCAGCACTGGGCGCATCCGGTAATTCACAAAGGCGTGCTTTACCTGCGTCACGGAGATACTTTAATGGCTTATAAAATCAGTTGACTGCGCGTTGGACACGAAAAAAACAGCGAGGTTTGTTACGGTGGCAACGGTGGTTGTCTATACGGGCGTCATGGTCTGGTGGCATCTTTATTCACCGGGGAGGCACATTGTGTTGCAGGCGCCCGGTGCGGATAACCGCCCGCCGGAGACGGCGCGCAGAGCAGATGATGTGCGTATCGGCGAATTTTTCATGCGCTACGACGATGTCGCTTCGACGCTGACAGGCCGGTGGACTTGTTTTCGCGGGAGTACATTTACGAACATCGTGCAAGCTTCCGAAGACGTCACGCCCGGCGAGGAGGATTATACCGTCGTGTGGAGCGTCGATACGGGCGAAGGCCATGCCGCGCCCGTCATTTACGACGGCCGGGTATATTTCCTTGATTACGACGAGGGATTGAGTTCCGACATGCTGCGCTGTTTCGCGCTCGAAAGCGGGAAAGAACTGTGGCGCCGGTGGTACCGGGTGCCGATGAAGCGTAATCACGGCTTTTCGCGGACGGCGCCGGTCGTGTCGGACGATTATATCATCACGCTGGGGCCGCAGGGACATGTGATGTGCTGCCATCCGCTGTCGGGCGACATGCTGTGGTCGCTTGACGTGCAGAAGACGTTTAAGACCGAAGTGCCGTTCTGGTATGCCGGACAGTGTCCGCGTGTGGACGACGGATTGCTTGTGGTCGCGCCGGCCGGCGAAGAGACGCTGCTGGCGGGTATAGACTGTCTGACGGGCGACATCGTATGGCAAACGCCTA
>JAIRLL010000265.1 GCA_031259505.1 Tannerella sp. | reverse complement strand
GTCGTTGCGGCTGCGGTCGCGATACAGTTTTTTTGTTGCCGCAGGCGTCTCTCTGTCACCGACCTGCACCGGTACGGTAAAATTCTTTTCGCTGACGCCGGTTTCCCATTTTTTCAGTACGTCCAGCGCCCACCGGCGATTCCAGGGCAAGTCCAAATCCGTATCGGGTTCGTTGTAGAAGACGTCGTTGTCCGGCAGTGGACTGCAAGGTGTTTTCTCCGTCCGTGATTGCCGGCGAAAAGGCGTCGTCACAACCGTGTCTTTCAGTTTATATGCTTCCAGAAACTGTCCGGCAAGAAAATGCCACTGCGGGCTGTTCAGTTGCAGGTTGAACGTGTAGCTGAGGAAATTTTCCTTGCCGGTGTTTTCGTCCAGCCGGCGCACAAGGTAGGAAATGGCATTCAGGAAGTGGCGGGCTTTCACCACGGGGGTGTAAAGGATAATCTGTTTTTGCAGTTTCCGCATCACGCGCGGAAGGTTGTTCGCCATGCCTTCGAGCATTTCGAAAGCGACGTATTTCGAAACGCCGTTTTTTTCCGCCAGCAGATGCGCGTAGGCAATCGTGAAAAAGTTGTGAGAGGCCACGCCGATATGACATGCCGCGATGTTTTCGGGCAGCAGCGCCGTGTCGAGCAGATGCAGGTAGTTGGCATCTACTTCCGTCTTTGTGCGATACACGGGGCACGGCCATCCGCGCAGCGACGACACGATACTTTCCATCTGAAGATTGGCGCCTTTCACGATACGTACCTTGATGGGCGCGCCGCCGTCGGCAACACGCTTTTTTGCAAAGTCGTGCAGCCGTTTCATGAAAGCCGAAGCGTCGGGCAGATATGCCTGCACGACGATGCCTGCCTGATATTGCTTAAATTCGGGACGTGTGAGCGTTTCCATAAATACTTCGAGCGTCAGTTCGGTGTCCTTGTATTCTTCCATGTCGAGGTTGACGAACTTGGCACGTTTTTCGCCGCGCTCGTCTACATAAGGATTATCCATGGCTCTGCGGTAAACGGCTGCGAGCAGATCGCCGAGTTCCTTCCTGTTCTGCTCGTAGCTCAGCGGTTTTATTTGCGCATAGATGCCCGAAAGTTTGATGGAGATATAATTGATGTCCGGTTCGCCGAGGGCTTCGAGATAGTGTGCATAACGGTGCGCGGCTTCCCCGTCGCCCAGCACGACTTCGCCCAGCAGATTCACGTTCTGCCCGATACGGCTGTCCCACCGTTCACGGAGGTGCTTAGTCAGTTTGGGACGCTCTTCGGCGATGATGATCTTGCCTGTTTCCTTGCGCAGCTTCGCTTTGAAAACGGGCATGGCGATGGACGGAAACAAATATCCGCCTGCCATATACAGCCGTATCAGGAAGCGATCGCCCGCATTGAAAAAATCGGGGATGCCGTATTCTCGGATCAACTGCCGCACCCGCTTGTTGAGTTTGGCGTTGTCGCGGATTTGCGACGATTCGTCGAGCATTCTCGAAAGAAACGTCTTGTATTCGGGCGTTTGTACCAGTGAAGCATATTTCTTCTGCTCCTTCACTTCTTCGGGCGTCAGCGCTTCGCCTGCTTTGCGCAAAAAGTCTTCAGCCCATCCAATTACCTCGTCTGTCGAAACTTGAGCCATCATGTTTTTATATTATGGAAAAATGACGGGCAAATATACATGATATTTTATCTCGCACAATAAAAAGACAGGTATTTTTTTTCGTTCGGCGTTTTTTATTCGATTATTCATGAAAACAAATAATAAAAACATCAAGAAAGAATGAAAGAAAGCAGGAGCTAAAACAAAAACGCATATCTTTGCAAAACTAAAAACAAACGTTATGAAATGGATGTATGTAATTTTTGCAGGATTGTGCCTGTGGTGCATGACGGCTGTAACGGCCGAAGCCGCTGATGGCGATGTAAGGAAACTCAAGGGCAAGTGGGCGGTGACTGTTCCCGACGCACCTTATGGTTATCAGGATTATACCGTTGATATCAAGGGAAAAGACAGGGAGTATCTGATTGATGTCAAAGGCGGCGATGTCGACGTGAAAGACAGAAAACTTGCGGAGAAAGACGGCAAGTTGTCGGTTGAACTGTACGTAGGCGAATATGTGACGGTGACTGTCTGGGAAGAAGACGGTGTGGTGAAGGGAACGGCGGATACGACACAGGGAAAGTTGACATGTAACTTCAAAAAAGCTACGCAAACGAAAAAGAAATGACGGCAAAACATCGGCAATAAAAACGACTTTCCGATGGACAGGCCAATGGCGCCCGAAATAGATGCATTCTATCTCGGGCGCATGTGTATGAACTTTTTCCATAAAACAAAATGATAACTCTTTTTGAACCTTGAAGCCCAAACCTTTTCTAGGTCATTCGGTATAAATTTTCGGTAAAACATACAATTTATTATCCGTTTCGCAGTTATCAATAATATTGATGAAGCGGATTTGGTTTATTATAATTATTATATGTACGTATGCGTACGAAGTGAGGTCGCAAACGGACGATGCGCTGTTCAGTCAGTATTTCATGGCATTGAATTATTACAACCCTGCATATGCAGGCAAGTCGGGCGAACTGAATGCGATGGCGTTGTACCGTATGCAGTGGCTGGGTGTCAAGAACGCACCCAAGTCGATATGCGTGGCGGCGGACATGCCCTGGAAATACGGAAAGATACAGCAAGGTCTGGGCTTGGTGGTCATGAGCGAAAGCATCGGCCTCGACCAGAACCTGCACGTGGGTGCACAATACGCCTACAGGCGCAAACTGGGTAAGGGCACGCTCAGCATCGGGCTTCAGGCGGGTGTGATCAACAAGGCGTTCAGGGGCGACAGCATCTACATCCCCGCAGGCAGCGAGGCCGTTGTGCCCGACGACGAGGCCATCACCAAGTCCGGACTGGACGCGATGGGTATTGACATGTCTGCCGGCGTCATGTATTACGGCGACCGCTATTTCGTGGGAATCGGTTCCGCGCACCTGCTGGCGCCCACGCTCAATCTCGACGAAAATATGGAACGAAAAATCGAACGCAGCTATAATTTAACGGCCGGATACAATATGCAATTAAAAAATACGTTATTTGAGTTGCAACCTTCCGTGCTGGTACTGACAAACCTGCAAATGGTTTCGGCAGACGTGACGGCAAGGGCGGTATATAATAAAATGTATAACGGTGGACTGGGACTACGTATCAGCGACAGCGGAAAACTCAATAGTGCAACCCTTTACATAGGCGCTCTCATCAAAGGTTTCCGTGTAGGTTACGCGTTCGAATTCCCGACGTCGGCGATGAATGCGGCGAGCGCCGGAAGTCATGAACTCGCAGTCACGTATCACCTGAAATTAGACAAAAAGAAAGGATTAAAGAATAAACATAAAAGTATAAGAATCCTGTGAAAAGGAACTTAAAAAAACAGAATGTGCCAATCATGAAGAGAATTATTTTGATACTTGTATCAGCTACATTGCTGATATCGTGCGGAAGACTGTTTTCCGGCGACGGCGGCGAACTGGTAGGAGCCAGAATGGCATCGTTCAGCGAGCCTGCGCCCTATGGAATGATATTGATTAAACGCGGTTCGTTTGCGATGGGGCCTGCCGACAAAGACAGTCTCTGGGGCTTCAACGCCGAAACGAAAGGCGTTTCTTTCGAAGCGTTCTGGATGGACGAAACGGAAATCACAAACGCCAAATACCGGCAGTTCGTATATTGGGTGCGCGATTCAATCATCCGTACACGTCTGGCGGATCCGGCTTACGGCGGGAACGACCTGTTTATGATTACGGAAGACCGATATGGCGACCCCGTCACTCCACATCTGAACTGGAACCGCCCGATTCCCTGGCGCAGAGCCAACGAAGACGAACTGCGCGCCATCGAAAGCGTCTACTATACACACCCCGTGACAGGCGAACGGGGACTTGACAAAATGCAGATGAATTACAGGTACGAATGGTTCGACCACACGTCTGCCGCCCTGCGACGCAACAGCATCAATCCCGCCAACCGCAACAGAAATACGGACATCCCGCTCGACCCCGAAGAAGTGGCGATGATTTCGAAGGATACGGCATATATCGACGACAACGGCAATATAATCAGCATGACCGTTACACGCCCGCTCGGTTCGCCGTTCGATTTCCTGCACACACATATCATCAATATCTATCCCGACGAAACAAGCTGGGTGAACGATTTCAGGAACGCCTACAACGAACCGTATCTGAAATTGTATTTCAATCATCCCGGATACGACGATTATCCGGTCGTCGGCATCTCGTGGGAACAGGCCAATGCTTTCTGCGTATGGCGCACGGAATATTATAAAAAATCGTCTCATCTGCCCGCCGGACAGGTGATTGAGCCGTTCCGCCTCCCGACCGAAGGCGAATGGGAATATGCTGCCCGCGCAGGGAAAAGCGAAAACAAATATCCGTGGTCGGACGCCTCGCTGCAAAACGAAAAAGGATGTTTCATGGCCAACTTCAAACCAGGCGACGGAAACTATACGGAAGACGGACATTTGATCACTTCGCGCGTGGCATCGTTTGCCCCCAACGAATTCGGCCTGTATGACATGGCGGGCAATGTGGCCGAATGGACTTCTTCGATTTATACCGAAGCGGGACAAAGCCAGGTGAACGACCTCAACCCCGACCTGCATTACCACGCAGCCAAAGAAGATCCCTACGCGATGAAGAAAAAAGTCGTTCGCGGAGGCTCGTGGAAAGACGTCGCACAGTTTATCCGCTCGGACATGCGCACGTTCGAATACCAGAACGAAACGCGCTCGTACATCGGCTTCCGTTGCGTCCGTACGCAGGTAGGATTTTCGAACGCCAAAGGGAAAAAGAAAAAATAATAATGCGAACTATACAATAATAATGAAAATAATAAAATGGGAAAATACAGGCGGTATAAGAACAAAATAGAGATGTTTCTCTCCAGCGAAAGAGGGAAACGCGTGCTAAACTTTTGTTACAGCTGGGGCGCATCCATTGTCGTGATTGGCGCCATGTTCAAGATCGTGCATTTGCCGTATGCAAATCAGATTCTGTGTATGTCACTGATTTTCGAGGCAGTGGTATTCTTTATTTCGGCATTTGAACGACCGGTGAGCGATTACAACTGGGAAGAAGTATTCCCCGTCCTCAAGTCGAAGAATCCGTTGGACCGTCCGGACTTCGGCAAGGAAGGCATATCGGGCGGCGGCGGCGTGGTAATCGGCGGCATGGTAGCTGAAGGAGGAACTGCCGTTGCCGGCGGAGAAGGCGGCGGCGGTACGGTCATTATCGGCAATATCCCGCAGGGAGGAACAGTTGCCGGCGGCACGGTCGTCATCGGTGGCGGTGGTGGCGGCACGGCAGCGCCAATGCCTCGCCCCACTCCCGAACAGACTGCCGACGCAGGACTGAAAACGATGGGGCTGAACGTTTCCGAGGAAGACGCACAAACACTTGCCGCCAGTATCAAAAAATTAGGCGAAGCAGCCGAACAAATTGCCAAAATGGCCGACATGACTGATGCCACCCGTTCATACGTCGAACAGATCACGACGGTGGCGCAAAACCTGGAACGATTCAACGTCGTGACGCTTTCGCTGAGCGAAGTATCGGACTCGCTGGTCAATTCGTGTAAAGCCATCTCCGGAACGCAAAACGAAGAAAATCCCGAAGACATGACGCCTGGTTACGTGCAGCAAATGGGACAGCTCAACGACAACCTGTCGGGACTGAACAAGTTCTACGAAACACAACTGAACGGATTGCGTTCGCAAATGGATACGATTCACCATATCAATGCCGGACTGAGCCGCATCCGCGACATGTACGACAGTTCGGTGGTGGACAGCAGTGCATTCCGCGCCGAAAACGAACGGATGGCGCAACTGCTCGGACAACTCAATCAGGTATACAGCCGCCTGCTGCAGGCCATGACGGTCAATGCAAACCTGAGCGGCATGCCTTATCCGCCCCAGCAACCGCCCTACCAGGGCGGATACCACCAGCCGCCATACTCCGGTCCGATACGGTAAAACAAACGATATTTGTCAGCAACAAACAAGACTAAAATATGGCCGGAATATCAAGCAACCCCAACTCGCCCCGTCAGAAGATGATCAATCTGATGTATCTGGTATTTATTGCCATGATGGCGCTCAACGTGTCGTCGGAAGTACTGGACGGGTTCGAACTGGTGGAAGACAGTCTGCAGAAAACAATTACCCACGCGGCGCACCGCAACGAAATCGTGAAGGCAGAACTGGATTTCTACTACCAGACCAATCCCGAACGTGTGGGCGAGTGGTATAACAAAGGCAGCGAAGTCAAACAGCAGTCCGACGAACTGTACAATTACATACAGTCGCTCAAGGAACAGATTGTGAAGAAAACGGACGGCAGCGACGGCGACGTGCACAGTATCAAGCACAAGGAAGACCTCGAAGCGGCGGCGCACGTCATGCTGGCTCCCGTCGTAGGCGAGGGCAGAAAACTGAGAGAAAAACTTGAATCATACCGCACCTTCGTGGCGGGAATGGTAGCGGATACGGCAAAGACAGCCATCATCGAATCAGTCCTGAACCTGCGAATACCGTCGAAAGGCGGCATCACTGCGGCCAACTGGGAGACGGCGCTGTTCGAAAGCATGCCCGTAGCGGCAGCCATCACGATACTGACCAAACTGCAGAGCGACGTCCGCTACGTCGAAGGCGAAGCGCTGGCCTATATCCTGAGCGGTGTCGACGAAGGCGCTTACCGCGTCAACGACGTCACGGCCATGGTCATCCCGCAGAGCCAGATCGTCATGCAGGGCACGCCCTTCAGGGCGCAGATAGCGCTTGTCGCAACGGACTCGACGCAGCATCCAAGAGTATTTGTCAACGGAGCGGAATTGCCCGAATCGGAAAACGGCCTCTATACAGGTTCGTCCGCAAGCGTCGGCGAGCATAAATTCTCGGGCGAAGTCGTCATCAGCGGAGCCGACGGCCTGCCGCGCAGCTATCCGTTTGCCGATTCCTACTTCGTGACGGAACAGACGGCAACGATTGCGCCCGTGCTGATGAATGTATTGTACGAAAATATCGACAACGATATAGAAGTAGCCATTCCCGGCGTCCCCAGCGGAAGCGTGAGAGCTACGATTTCGACAGGCGCGATGCGACAGAAAAGCGGCAACGTGTGGACAGCCCATCCGCCATCCAATGCCGCCAAAGTCGACATTACCCTGTCGGCCGTTTCGGGCGGACGCACCATTTCGATGTCGAAAGAATTTAAAGTACGTCCCCTGCCTCCCGCGACGCCTTTCATCCCGTACAGGGATGCGGAAGGCGCTACGCGCAAATTCACCGGCGGCTCCATCGCAAAACGGTATCTGGTAGAAGCCGGCGGCATCATGGCCGCTATCGACGACGGCATACTGGACGTCCCGTTCACGGTAACCAGCTTCGAACTGGTGTTCTACGACTCGATGGGAAATGCGCTGCCCGAAGTGTCGCAAAGCAGTTCCTTTACCGACCGCCAGAAAAACATGATTCGCAATCTGGCGCGCGGCAAACGGTTTTATATTACCAACGTCAGGGCAAACGACCCGGGCGGCACGCAACAGCGGCTGGCAACTATTGAAGTGATCGTAAATTAAATGTTAAATAAATAAAGCTATGAAGCATATCTATTTTATACTGGTTTTGGCAGCGTGCGCCCTGACAGCGTCGGTGGCGATGCAGGCGCAGGACAGTCGCCGTACGCCACAGGTGCGAAGAGGCGCCGACCGCAACCGCGAACGGGACGAAAACAAAGGCTTGCCCGAACTGACAGTACGGGCGCAGCAGATGAACGAACTCATGACGCAAAACATCGAACATGCCCGCTGGATGCGTGTAATTTACAGAGACCTGAATCTGCTGAACGAAAAAAACGCGCCGATGTACTATCCGACTGCGCCGATAAACGGCGTCTCGAACCTCTGCGCAACCATTTTTCAACTCGTAGCCGAAGGCAAACTCCCCGCATTCGAATATGTGGACGGATATGAAATATTCGACGAAGCGCATCTGATTGATTTCAAGGAAGTACTCGACCGTTTCGAAATCATGTACGAAACCCGGACGGTCGACAACCAGCCGCGGTATATCGTCAACGACAGCGACATTCCCTCGATGGAAGTAAAATCGCTTTACGCAAAGGAAGCCTGGTTTTTCGACCAGAACAATTCGGTCTGCGACGTAAAACTTCTGGCGCTCTGCCCGTTCATCTACCTGAACAGAGACTTTGGCGAGCAGCGTTCGCCGATGTTCTGGGTGCGCTACGAAGATTTGCGCCCCTACGTGATGAATACTTATATTATGACCTCGAACGTCAACAACGCCAAGACATTTACGATAGACGACTATTTCCGCCTGCGGATGTTCGACGGCGAGATATTCAAAACGGAAAACCTGCTTAACATTCCGCTCAACGCCTACGTCCCCGAAGATTCCATCCAGTTCGAACAGGAACGCATCGAAAAGCAACTGGTCGATTTCAAGGAATCATTATGGTTCAAACCGGATACAACCCGGCTGCTGGCCACGGACAAAAAAACAAAGAAGGCAAACGCCCGTGCACAGAAAAAAGCAGCCAAAGAAAGCGCCCCCAAACAGACAAACGAAAAACAATCCAAACCCAAAGCCGAGAAATCGGCGCCTGCACGCAGCATCAGACGCGGAAGGTAATTGAAGGCGTAACAGCGTTGAGAATCATACGTAATGCAACGGAAGCATCCGGACGGAAATGGGTGGCGACGGTCGGATTTTTCGACGGCGTACACCGCGGACACCGTTTCCTGATCCAGTCGTTGCGAGAACTGGCGGACAGGAAAGGTCTGCCGTCTGCCGTAATGACATTTCCCGTACATCCCCGCGTGGTGTTGCAGCGCGGTTTTGAGCCTTCGCTGCTCAACTCGTTCGACGAAAAGATGGCGCAACTGGCGACGACCGGCGTTGAGGCCTGTTTCGTGGTCGATTTCACGCCTGAACTGGCCGCTCTGCCGGCACGCGACTTCATCGTCGGCGTCCTCTCGCAACAATGGCGGGTCGATACGCTGCTGGTGGGCTACGACCATCGCTTCGGACATCATCGCACCGACGGATTCGAACAATACGTGGCACACGGCCGGACGTGCAGCATGGAAGTGATTCGCGCCGGCTTGTACGAATCGGGCGAAAAGGCGGTCAGCGCTTCACGCATCCGGCAGTTGCTCTCGGAAGGCGACGTGGAAGAGGCCGCGCAGTTGCTGACATATCCCTATCGACTGAAAGGACACGTCGTACCGGGATATCGCAGAGGACGCGAACTGGGCTTCGCAACGGCAAACATCGAAATCGACGACCGGCTGAAAGCGTATCCCGAAGCAGGAGTGTATGCCGTATGGACGCATGTCGGCGGCCGACGCCACAAGGGAATGTTATCCATCGGAAACCGTCCGACCTTCGGCGGAGCAGAAATATCCGTAGAAGTGCACCTGCTTCATTTCTCGGAAACGGTCTACGGTGAAGAAATCGAAGTCGCCTTCGTCCGCCGCCTCCGCGAAAACAGAAAATTCGACAGCCTCGACGCCCTCAAAGCGCAACTTGCCGAAGACCGCCGGGCGACGGACGAAATCCTGTCTGCAGGATGAGTTTGAGAACTCCTGACGTGAAGAAGATATTACATCTCATATACAACATTTTATTGAAATAAAGAGTATCGCCGCAAACTGTTATTGTCGCAAAACTGTGCATCGAAAGTCAGCCCCGGCAATGATATAACAGTGTAATGTCTTCGAATCCGATATCGGCACGGAAGCAATAGCGCTGAGCGAAGCAGATTTGGGAAAGTCTCTTGAAATAGCATTCGTTGACATGAAGCCGCCCGATTATTTGATTAGTAATTTTTAGATAAAATTATGCTATCATTCTTAATTCCGCGCCCATTTTCGACCGGACTTCCTTCGGGGTTCCTTCGAAGTGCGTTCGAAGTGTGTTCGAAGCGCGCTTATGTCGACAATCTGTTAAGGAAATAAAAATATAAGGGAATGTTTTACTTTTAAATACAATATATGACATTTTTTTAGGAATAACAGTCTGAGTTCGGGATAAGAAATGAGGCTGTCTCAAAAGCCCGAAGCCAGTTATTGAAGTAAATATTTCAATTCTTTCTTATTCCGAACCCGGATTTATACTGCGTGCGGTGTAAATTCAA
>JAIRLL010000253.1 GCA_031259505.1 Tannerella sp. | reverse complement strand
GCGTCAGCAAAGACGGCCCCGGATCGCATAAGAAATTCATCGAAAAATACTCGCTTCCCTTCAACCTGATTGCCGACACGAACACAAAACTGCTGGACGAGTTCGGCGTCCTGGCTGAAAAAAGCATGTATGGGCACAAATACATGGGCACACTCCGCACCACGTTTCTCATCAACGAAGAAGGAATTGTCGAGCGAATCATCGGTCCAAAGGAGATTGTTGCCAAAAACCATGCCTGTCAAATTTTAAACAAATAAAAAAACATGTCGAAAGAAGAAAACAAAAAAATCAGTGAAGAGGCAGGAAAACCTGCCGTAAATGCAGAAAAATTGAAAGCGCTCCGCGCAACAAAAGACAAAATCGAAAAAAGTTACGGCAAAGGCGCTATCATGAAAATGGGCGACGAGAACATAGAAGATATCGAAGTGATACCGACAGGCTCGATCGCCCTGAACGCCGCGCTGGGCGTAGGCGGATATCCGCGCGGACGGGTGGTGGAAATCTACGGCCCCGAATCGTCCGGCAAGACGACGCTGGCCATCCATGCCATCGCCGAAGCGCAGAAAGCGGGCGGTATCGCCGCATTCATCGACGCCGAACATGCGTTCGACCGTTTCTATGCCGAAAAACTCGGCGTGGACGTCGAAAATCTGTGGATCTCGCAGCCCGACAACGGCGAGCAGGCGCTCGAAATCACCGAACAGCTTATCCGTTCGGCTGCTGTAGACATTATCGTCATCGACTCCGTCGCGGCGCTCACCCCCAAGGCCGAAATAGAAGGCGAAATGGGCGACAGCAAGATGGGTTTGCAGGCGCGTCTGATGTCGCAGGCGCTGCGCAAACTGACGTCCGCCATCAGCAAAACAAATACGACCTGCATATTCATCAATCAGTTGCGCGACAAAATCGGCGTCATGTTCGGCAATCCCGAAACGACGACCGGCGGCAATGCGCTGAAATTCTATGCCTCCGTGCGCCTCGACATTCGCGGCATCGGCAAACTGAAGGATGGCGAAGACATCATCGGAAATCAGGTGCGCGTCAAGGTGGTGAAAAACAAAGTGGCGCCGCCGTTCCGCAAGGCGGAATTTGACATGATGTTCGGCGAAGGCATCTCACATGCAGGCGAAATCGTTGACCTGGGCGTCAATCTGAATATCATCAAGAAAAGCGGCTCGTGGTTCAGTTACGAAGAAACCAAACTCGGACAGGGACGCGACGCCGCCAAACAGTGCATCAGCGACAATCCCGAACTGGCCGAAGAACTGGAAAAACGCATCTCCGAAGCATTGAAAAACTGATTGCAAACGGCTGACACACTGCGTTCGATGTCGAAGCAAACATACCATACGCTCTGCCTGACGGAAGAAAGCATCCCCATCTTCTCGCAGGACTGGTGGCTGGATGCGGCATGCGGCGAGGCAAACTGGGATGTTTTGTCTGTCGAAAAAAACGGCAAAATTCTGGCTGCATGGCCTCTCTACATGCCGTTGCGCGGCGTGGTATCCATGCCTCCCTATACACAAACGATGGGCATCTGGTTTGCGCCTCCGTCGGCCGATACCAAATACCGTTCGGCGCTCGAACACAGGCAAACGCTGTGCAAACAACTGATCGGGAAACTGAACGCGCGCAGTTTCCTGCAACATTTCAACTGCATGTTCACCGACTGGCTGCCGTTCTACTGGAACGGATACCGCCAGACTACACGCTATACTTATCTGCTCGAAAATCTGAAAAACGGAGAACTGCTGTGGAACAGCATGAGCCGGAACATGCGCCGGAACATCAAACGAGCGCAGGACGAGTTTCGTATCACGGTCAGGCAGGGCGTGTCGCCGGACGATTTTCTCCGTATTCAGGCGCAGACATTCGAACGGCAGCATAAAAAAAACAGGCAGGATCCGCGCGTGCTGCGCCGCCTGATCGACGTCTGCCGCCGCCGCGGACAGGGCGAAATCTGGGGTGGATACGACGGGCAGGGACGGCTGCACGCCGCCGCTTTTGTCGTCTGGCAAAAACGTTCGGCCTTCTACATTGCCGGCGGCGGCGACCCGGCGCTCAGACACTCCGGAGCGCACAGCCTCGTCCTCTGGGATGCCATCCGGTTCGTTGCCGGCTGTTCGGAAACGTTCGATTTCGAAGGCTCCATGCTGCCCGGCGTCGAACGGTTTTTCCGCGAGTTTGGAGCGGTGCAGATGCCCTACTTTGCAATAAGCAAAGGGAAATTGAGCCTGACGGACAGAGTCAGGCTCAAGTGGAAAACCATACAGGGGACGTGAAGCGCATGTCATTTATTATACTCTCTAATTGAAACGGATTGGGGAAAACGGTTATATATATATCCACGAATTACACGAATTTTCTCATGTCAGTTCGTGCAAATTCGTGCAATTCGTGGACAAACTATGCTACAATTTTCATTGCCAAATCCTTATAACAGCATACTTTTTATTATACATCACTGCGCGGCGCATAAAAAAACAAGGTCGGACCGGCAAAATCCAACCTTGAAAGCAACGACTAAGCTGAAAATCTATTTGTACTATGGTTACGTCATCTTCGCTTTTTTCCTGAAAAAAATGGTATGCATTGCAATACGGCTGCAAAGATAGACCTGTCGCCGGGAATGTGAAATACCTAAGAAAAGGTATATTTCAACAGCCTGATCATCATTTTTTGTTATAACATCTATCCTGGCTGCACGCGGTGTGATTTTGTGAATCTCTAAAAAACTTTCAGTGTCGTGTCAGCGCCTGGCCGTCATGACGGAGATGCCGTTGCTGTCGGCAATGGCATCCGTCGTCTTTGCGAGGCACGAAGCAATCCGGCAGGAAGGCGGCGCGTCGCTGTCCGTCGCCGCCGTTCCGCAAAACAAACGGAAACACGTCCGGGCGAAAACCGCCGCCGGTCTTTTTCGCCGGACGTCGCCTTTTTCCGGCCAGACTGCCGGAAAAAGCCGGAAAAACATGAACGAGATAGAAAGACGCCTTCGGCGTCCGGGGCGCGAAGCAATCCAGCGGACTGACCGGGCGCTCCTCATTTTTCAGCCTCCGCGTTACGCTCCGTCGGGCAGAATGTTCATTTCACGACAATGGATATGGACAGCGTATTCCCTTCGCCATCGACTGCGGTAAGCGAATGTTGGCCGGCGGAGGGCGTCAGGGTTATTTTGTGGAAATCGCGTGTAGCCGTGATGTAGTTTTCGTCCAGATGCCAGTATACGATGGCGTCGCTGTCGCTGTGCGCCAGTTCGAAGGTCACGGCGCCGGGACTTCCGTCCAGTTGTACGGGCAGGGTGACTGTGGCATTGTGTCCCTGCGGATAAATGAACTGCATCGGCAACTGTGCACCGTTTCCGCAACCGGGTTTGAACGGCGGGAGCGGCCTGTATTCGGGATGACGCCTCCTGTAATACCATTCCCAGGCGGGCGGAAGCACGAACAGGTTCCTGTGTACGACGTCTGCCGCGCCCGCGCAGTGTTCGAAAACCCGGAAACGCCCGTCGGCGCTCAGGGTGACACGTATGTGATAGGGGCAGGCCTGCGTTTTCAGTCCGTTGGGGAGAATTGCCACCGTGTCGACCCCGTCGCAAAACCGTCCTTTCAGATGACCCGAATGGCGGCATATTTCCGCCTCGACAAATTCGCCTTCCGGCATTTTGAACCATCCCGAAGCGGGCAGCATGTTAAAGATAACGAACAGGACAGGCCCTGCCGTGCGTGCGCCGACAAGTTCGGGTTTTCCTTCGCCCGAAGCATTGCCCACCCACACGCCGACGACGTAGCGCGGCGTAGCGCCCACCGCCCACGCATCGCGAAAGCCATAGCTTGTCCCCGTCTTCCATGCCACGGTCTGCATCGACGGGATCATCCGCCAGTCGATTTCTTCCGGCCGGTTCACTTTCCTGATGGCTTCGAACGTTTGCCAGACAGCGCCCGGACGAAACAGCGGCGGCAACGTTTTACGTTCTCCGTCCACGACAAGGCAGCACTGCGTACGCTCCAGTCCGCTCAGCGTGCGCGCCATGTCCGCATACGCCGAAGCCACGTCCAGGAGCGTCGCCTCCGCCCCGCCCAGTATCAGCGACAGGCCGTAGTGAGAAGAAGGCTTCGACAGGGTAGAAATGCCCGCTCTCCTGAGAAAACCGTGATGCCGGGGTACGCCATAACGGCGCAGCAGTATGACCGAAGGCACATTCAGCGAACGGGCTATCGCATCGGATGCAGGCACGGCGCCATCGTACTGCAAACTGAAATTCTGAGGCGAAAAACCGTTGATGTTGACCGGAATATCCGGCAGGAGCGTGTGAGGCAGGATCACGCCGTCCTGCAATGCGGAGCAGTACAGCAACGGCTTGAGGATGCTTCCCGTGCTGCGCGGCGAACGAATCACGTCGACCTGGCTGCCCGATTTCCTGTCTTCAAAGTTGACATTGCCGCAGTATGCCGCCACCTGATTCGTACGCACATCAATCACGATTGCGGCAAGATTGCGTATATCGCTCCTGACAAATTCTGCGTTCCAGCGGCTCAACAGGCTTTCGACCTGCATCTGAATATCCCTGTCGACGGTAGAAACCGTATGTTTGCCCGGATTGTTGCGGAAAAAATGGTTCACCAGATGCGGCGCGGTCTGCGGCAGCGGCAGCGGTTCGGAAGGGAGCGGCTCGCTCAATGCAAGTTCGCAGTCAATCCCGTCAATAATCTGCTGCTGATAAAGCCGCTTCAGCAGGCGGTTCCGTTTTTCCAGCAGGGCATCCCTGTTTCGCGAAAAATGAATCATCGCGGGCGCATTCGGCAGGACAGCCAGTGTAGCAGCTTCGGCCCACGACAACTGGTCGGCTGCATGACCGAAATAGCGCCACGCCGCCGCGTCGATACCCACCACATTGCCGCCAAAGGGAGCATGCGAGGCATACAGCGCCAGAATTTCATCCTTCGAACAGCGAAACTCCAGACGGGTGGCCAGTATGGTTTCGATGCATTTTTCGCCCACAGTACGTTTTTTACCCCGCGAGAGGCGTATCGTCTGCATTGTGAGCGTACTGCCTCCGCTCACGACATGTTTCGAGCGGATATTCTGCAGCAAGGCTCTCCCCATTGCCAAAGGATTGAATCCGCAGTGACAGCGATAATAGCGGTCTTCAAATTCTATCAGACATGCAGCGAACTTGGGAGGCACGGCGTCGCACGGCGGGAACCGCCATTGTCCGTCCCGGGCAATGCGCGCTCCGAGCAGTTCGCCGTGGCGGTCGGTCACCACCGTGGCGTAAGGCGTATCAAACAGCCGGCGCGGAAGGCAAAAGATGTACCAGACAAGCAAAAGAGTCGCCACGCAAACGGCAACCCTTTTACGCCCGGATATATTCCTGAAAACGGATTTCATCTTTCCACAACCACGCGTCCGGCCTGCGTCCGCGCCTGTACTTCCGGATCGTACATCGCCTCGCACTGCACGGCGGGAAGCGCGAATGAACCGGCATAGGAAGACAAAAGCCTTACCTTAAACTCCTTTTTCATTCCTCGTGGCAAATCGAAATACGTAAGCACACGGTCGTCGCGTATGTCTTGATAGACGCAGGACGACAGCCGGGAATCATCCGACTCGTCGGGATGAATCATCCGCTCGTTGTATACCTCCCAGCCCGACGGGATGATATGCGTAAGCGCCAGATTGGTATAATCGTCGAAGCCGGTATTCGATACTTTGATTACCGCGGCGAAATCGGTTCCCTGTTTCAAGTTTTCGACATTGACGGGCGTTCCGTCCAGACTGGCGTAATATACATCCAGTTTGATTTTATTGCTGACCGGTGGCAGTGTGTCGACAAGCGGCCTGGTTTTCGAGACGACGTTTACGTAAAGCAGCCCGTTGCCGGTATTCGTCACCGACGCCTTGCCCGACGCCGCGCCGGCCGGAAAGTCTGTCTGGAAAACAGCTCTGTTCGATTTCACCGCAGGCTGATTTGCGCCGTTAAGCGTCCAGTCAAAATCCAGCGAACCCGACATTTTTTGCACCATGCGCCCCATCGCAACCAGCGCGCAGGCTACGGTCTGCGTAGTATAATACTGCTCGTGCGACAAATATTTCGCTATTTTACGGGCCTGTTCGAACGCATCCCTGTCGCGTCCGGTCAGTATCAGCGTTTCCAGAATCAGCGCTTCATCTCTATATGACGAGCCATATGAAGAATTGTTCGTCGAATAGGCATCCACATCCGTCGGGATGTTAAATATCAATTCACTGGCGGCATCTGTTTTTCCGGCCAGCGCGTAAGCCGCCGCCAGACGCCATCTTGCCTGCAGCGAGAGGGTCTTCACCTCCTTGAGCCTGTTCATGGCGCCTGTTTCGGGCGAGCCGGCCAAAGCCAGCGTATACAGGCGGTAAGCCTGTTCCAGGTCGTGCTGATAATACCGGTAGCGTTTATTGTCCGAATCGGTTATGCGGAAGTTTTGCGCCTGTTTGCGCTGATAGTTTTTCCAGCGCGTCAGGACGCCCTGATTGACTTCATACCCTTTTTCTTTCGCCAGCAGGAGAAAACTGCCGGCATACGAAGTGATCCACCGGTCTTCCTGCATTTCGCCCGGCCAGTATGTTATTCCGCCGTTGGGCAGTTGCCTGCCGTACAGATTCGAAATGGCGCTGCGCACGTTGTCCTTTACCATTTCGGTTTCCCTGTCGCTCAGCGTTTTGAAATCTTCGAGGAACAGCAGGGGCAATGCGCTCGACGTCAACTGTTCGGAACAGTAATGCGGATAGTCTGCCAGAAAATCGAAACTGCGGCTTATCTCTATCGACGGAATGCGCGACACTTCCATTTTCACCCATCCGTCGTCATTTCCGGCGGAATTGTATGTAAAATCGGCCGACTTGCCGGCTTCGATCAGGCGATTGTCGGAACGGACGATCGCCGGATTGGGATTGCGGACGTCGATTTCGATGGTTTCACGGGAGGTATGTCCGTTGCCCGTAGCCGTCACGGTGACTTTTTCGACGCCTGTCGAAGCGCCGGTTTTCAGGGTGAAATAAACCATCTGATCGCCCGGAGCGGAGAAATCCACCGACTTGTTGCCGGCATCTGCCAACTGCATCAAACCGGCGGCCGTTTCGACTTTGACGGAAACGTTTTTCACCGAATTTTCCATGGCGAACACATTCACAGGCAATGCAATTTCTTCGTGCACGCTGACAACCCTCGGCAGCGACGGGAGAATCATCAGCGGCGTGCGTACCGGCACGGTTTTTTCGGCATTTCCGTAAGCTCCGTCCTGGCCGGCCACTACCATCACGCGCACGGAACCGATGTATGGCGGCAGTTTCAACCGGTGCGTTTTCTCTTCGCCCTTCTTCAATGTGACAGGCCCGATAAACTTCACAACCGGCTTGAAACGGTTGGCTTTGGCGTTGGGCGCGGCGCCTTCCAGGTCTCCCCCGACGCTGAACAGCGAACCGTATTTGCCTTCGAATGCGCCCATTACCAGATCATACATGTCCCATGTACGGATACCCAGCGCTTCGCGGGCATAAAATTCGTTCCACGGGTCGGGCGTCTTGAAGTTTGTCAGATCCAGCAAACCGTCGTCCACCACAGCCAGCGTATAGGTCATGGCTTTTCCTGTCGTTTCCTTCACCTTGACGGTGAATTCCGTTTCGGGACGCAACACTTCGTCCATTGTGATTTGCGGTTTCAGGATGGAATTTCTGTTCGTTACGAAGACGGGCGCGACGCCATACATTCTGACGGGCAAATCGTTGAGCGTCTGTTTGTGCGGCTGCAGCAGGCTGATGTGGAGATATACGTTCGGCGCCATGTCTTCGGTGATTTTGAACCTGTATTTCGTATCGCCCGAGCCTGTCATGTGAATCCATTCGCGGCTAATCACTTCCGAGCCGTTCTCGATAGCCGCCAGCGCGCGTCCGCCGGATGCGGCGGGAATGGTAACGACGACTTCTTCGCCCGCTTCGTACGACGATTTGTCAGTCGAGAAAGCCAGCATGGTGATGCCGCTCGGGTCGGACTTTCTGGAACGTCCCCGCCAGTCCGGCCAGTCTACGTAGATGACGCCTCCGGTAGCATGTCCGCCTTCGCGGTCTTTGACGTAAACCAGATAGCGCCCCCAGCCGGGATAGTCGACCCTGAATTTGAGGGTTCCTTTTCCGTTTGCCGTGGAAAGGTTGCCCTCGGCCACCGGTTTGATGGATGTATTGTTGAGGTAGGACGCAAACGATTCGTCGCTGTGATCCCACCACCAGTTCCAGCCGATGTTGTATAT
>JAIRLL010000246.1 GCA_031259505.1 Tannerella sp. | reverse complement strand
GGATACCGGCCGGCGTGGCGGAGTGGAAGCATGGCAGACCGAGCGACATGCGTCCGACGTTGATGGGGTGAAATCCGTCTACATCTTTTCGCGGATCGATGGCTTCGATGATTTTTTGCGTCGAGATGTGTCCGGGCAGGGGCAGTTGCACGATAAAGCCGTCGATGTCGTCGTTGCCGTTCAGTGCGTCTATTCTGCGCAGGAGTTCCGTTTCCTCCACGCAGTCTTCGTAGCGAATCAGCGTAGAATGAAAACCTATCTCTTCGCAACGCTTTACCTTGCTGGCGACATACGTTTCGCTGCCGCCGTCGTGACCGACCAGCACGGCTGCCAGGTGGGGAATCTTGCCGCCGTTTCGCCTTATTCCGGCCACTTCGACCGTCAGTTCCTGTTTGATCTGCGCAGCGATTGCCCGGCCGTCGATCAGTTGATATGTCTGTCTTTCGTTCATGAGGGTGAATATTGAATAATCGGATGTTTTTAACTGACTTACCGTTTCCTGAACACGGGCATGTTTCGCGTGCCCGGTTTGGTGTTAGACATTACTTTCAGCACCTTGCGCATTTCGTCGAACTGCCGGAGCAGTTTGTTCACGTCCGGCAGGCTTGTGCCGCTGCCCAGGGCGATGCGTTGCCGGCGCGAGCCGCTCAGTATGGAGGGGTTGGCGCGTTCGGCGGGCGTCATGGAACGGATAATCGCTTCGGTGTATTTGAAGGCGTTGTCGTCGATGTCTATATTTTTCAGTGCGTTTCCTATGCCGGGAATCATGGATGCCAAATCCTTCAGATTGCCCATTTTCTTGACTTGCTGTATTTGTGCGATGAAGTCATTGAAATTGTACTGGTTTTTGGCTATTTTTTTCTGTAGCAGCTGTGCTTCTTCGTCGCTGTACTGTTCCTGTGCGCGTTCGACCAGCGAGACGATGTCGCCCATGCCGAGGATGCGGTCGGCCATGCGTTCGGGATGGAACACGTCGAGGGCATCCATTTTTTCGCCTGTCCCGATGAATTTTACAGGTTTGTTTACCACCGAACGTATGGACAGGGCAGCGCCGCCGCGCGTGTCGCCGTCGAGTTTTGTCAGTACGACGCCGTCGAAGTCGAGGCGTTCGTTAAATTCTTTTGCCGTATTGACGGCATCCTGTCCGGTCATGGCGTCTACGACGAACAGAATCTCGTCCGGCTGGATGGCGTGTTTGATGGCAGCGATTTCCTGCATCATCTGTTCGTCGACGGCCAGGCGTCCGGCCGTATCGACAATCACGAGGTCGCAGCCGCTTTTCCGTGCTTCGAGGATGGCGTGCTGCGCGATGGCGACCGGATTTTTGTTTTCTTCTTCCGAATAGATGGGTACGCCGATTTGTCCGGCCAGTATGCGCAACTGTTCGATGGCTGCAGGGCGATATACGTCGCACGCTGCCAGCAGCGGACGTTTTCCTTTTTTCGTTTTGAGCAGATTGGCGAGTTTGCCGGCGAAGGTGGTTTTGCCCGACCCCTGCAGTCCCGACATCAGGATGACGGCGGGCGAGCCTTTCAGGTTCACTTCCACGGCCGAACCGCCCATCAGCGCCGTCAGTTCGTCGTGTACAATCTTAATCATCAACTGGCCGGGCTTGATGGATGCGAATACGTTTTGCCCCAGCGCTTTTTCTTTGACGACATCCGTAAACTGCCTGGCGACCCGGTAGTTCACGTCGGCGTCCAACAACGCCCTGCGGACGTCTTTCAGCGTCTCGGCCACATTAAGCTCGGTTATCCTGCCTTCGCCTTTGAGCAGTTTGAGAGATCGCTCCAGTCTGTCTGTTAAATTTTCAAACATAATATGTCTAATTGAATCAGGGCGCAAATTTACGAAAAAGATGCGAAATGGAAAGGGGTGCAACCCGGATTGTTGCACATATATCATGAATTTGAGGGCGGCATCGCAGGAAGGATGATTCGGCGCACTGGCAGAACGGGCGCGACCGATTCCGGCCGCTGTACGCAAAGCGCGCCGGATTCACGGGGTGGCGCGAACAGGTTACTTCAGGAAGACACTCTCTACGGTCAACAGTCGTTTTATTAATGCGTCGGCTTCGTTTTTGCGGATGCTGAGCGTCATTTCGCAATCCATGTCGAACGTTTGGGAAAGTATTTTCGGTTGCATGTCCTTCACGATGCGCATGACGCGGTTCAGAAACGGATATTCAAATCCGATTACGATACGTGTGTCGACCGTGCGCACTTCAATCTGTGCGGCGGCAATGGCGGCGGCGGCGGCCGTGCGATACGCCACTGTCAGGCCGCCCGTCCCCAGTTCGATCCCGCCGAAATAACGGACGACGACAATCAGTATGTCCGTCAGTTCGCTGGAATTGATTTGTCCCAAAATCGGCTTTCCGGCTGTCGAAGACGGTTCGCCGTCGTCATTGGCGCGAAATGCAACTCGCTCTGCGCCGAGCATATATGCCCAGCAGACATGGCGCGCGTCGTAGTATTGCCTGCGGTACTTGTCGATCCACGCCTTTGCGTCTTCCACCGTATGCACGGGAATGGCGTAAGAGATAAAACGGCTTCGTTTCTCCGTATGATAGCCTTCGGCCGGCGCGCGGATTGTCCTGTAACTGTCGTCCGCCATGGCGTATCAGTCGGGGATATGCGTTTTCTGTTCGTCGAGGAATGCCTGAAAGTCTTTCATGATCTCTTCGATTTCTTCGATGAAGTAAGGGTCTTTCACTTTTCCTTTCACTGCCTCATAATAGGCCTTGATGGCCGGCAGGGCGCATACGTCCTGTCCGCGCAGCAAAAAATACGGTTCATCTTTTTCTACGCACTGCTTGATCATTTGTATCGGATTCTTCATATCTTTTTTATTAACGACAATATAGGAGCGAACAAAAAAGATAAAGGCGTAATAGCACATTACACCCTTATCCAGACAAAAAAAATTATGAAAACACTTTACTGTTCTTCCACCGGAGGAATCGTTGCCGGCTCTTCGGGCTGCGACGTACCGAAATCAGGCCCAAGCAAATTGGGATTAACCGGTGCGGGGGCGTCGTTTACCTGCTGCCGGATTTCGGACTGCGACTGGTCGGACGTACTGCCATCGCGCGGGATAACCGCTGTTATCATAATACAAAACAGCCCGACAGCGCCTGCCAGCGTCCATGTAGCTTTCTCCAGAAAATCGGTCGTCTTGCGCACCCCCATAATCTGATTGGACGACGAGAAGCCCGAAGCCAGTCCGCCTCCTTTGGAATTTTGTATCAATACGATTAATATCAAAAATATTGATGCAATCAAAATCAAAATAGACAAAAACACGTACATTATTTATTGTTTTTAGTATGAATAATCAGTTTTTCCAGAAATCGAATCTGGTCTGCAAAGTAAATATTTTTTTCCGGATAATTCAAACTTAATTTCTTAATAATTTCCAACGCTTTTTCGTAGCGTCTTTGCCGGACATATATTTGTGCCAGAGTTTCAGTAAAATACGCGCCATCCGAGGGGGTCGTTCTGTTCGACGTCTCCACGCTGTCATTTGTGTCCTGCGCGCCGTTGTTGTCCGTTACGGCTTCTCTGTCTGCATGTGTATTTTCGTTTTCGCGGTCGTCTCCGCCCGAGGGATGCATCAGATTCCGACGGGGTGGCCAGGTTTCTTGCGGGCTGTCCGGCGGGGCTTCGTCTGCAAGCAGTTTGGAGGCATAATCGATTGGCGGAGCGACTTCGTATTCCAGTTTGTCCTGTCCGGCGGCATTTCCCGTCGACGAGAGGAAGTCTTCGATCATGTCGAACCTGCTGTCTTTCCTGTCCGTCTTTGCCGGCGTATATGCATATCGTTCGTTTTCGAGCAGAAGGAACAGTTTCATGCGGTCGGGCACGTGGATGGCCATCTTCTTCAACTCCACTTCCAGCCGGACGTCGTCCAGCACGGCGAGGTTTTTAAGGTAGAGCATGCGGGCGGCGTGAAAATAGGGAAAGGCGGAAACGATCTGTCGCAGTTCCGGCAATGTCTTGTCCGACAGTTTCGACGGTTCTTTCATCAATTCATATAATTCGGCGCTTGTCATGATTCTTACCAGTTTGCTACCGTGGCATTGTATATTTGTTCGACGATTTCCTTTATTATCTCTTCCGCGAGCTGGTCCTGCACCTGCTGAATCTGGCTTTCGTTGGAAAATTCACGGTAGGCCGAGAATGTCTGTTCGAAATCTTCGTCGGGATTGACCGTGTTTGAATAACGCACCCTGACGGTGATGGTGAGCCGCGTCATGGAGGCATACATGCCGTCTTTCACGGCCTGGGAAGCAAAGTTGTATCCCGTGATTTCGCCTTCCAGGTCGAGCGTGCCGTTTTCGCGGAGCAGTTGCAGGCGGGTCTGACGGACGTATTTATCTTTCAACTGGTCGGTAAACTTGTCCGCCAAGGGGGCATACACCAGCGGCGCCATGTTGGGGAAATCCCTTATCGAGATGGATTTCACCTTCGTATAGTCGATCGAGGCGCCGTTGAACTTGTACGAAATGGAACAGGCAACCCATACGCCTGTCAGCAAAATGGCCAGACTTGTTTTTTTCAGCATATTCTTTTTCTATTCCAGATTATATTCCTTGATCTTGCGGTAGAGCGTCCGTTCGGATATTTTCAGGTCGACGGCTGCGTTTCTCCGGCGGCCGCCATGTCTTTCCAGCGCTTTGTGTATCATCTCTTTTTCCACATCTTCGAGCGAGAGCGATTCTTCTACCGTTTCGACTTCCTGTATGGGCGACATGTCGTGAATCGGATGTGCATACGGTTCACTGTTTTCGACGGGTACGGGCATTGATATGTTGCCGCACATGATGTCGTGTACCAGTTTCTTCAGTTCGGCGACGTCTTTTTTCATGTCGAAAAGCACCTGATAGAGTATTTCGCGTTCGTTGTGAAAGATTTTCTGTTCGTCGCCGCCTCTGTTCATCAGTGCGGGCAGTTTTTCCATGTTCAGGTTGGGCAGATACAGGCGCAGTTCGGCTGCCGTAATCATCCGCTCGTTTTCAACTACGGAGATGCGTTCGGTCACGTTCTTCAGTTCGCGCACATTGCCCGGCCAGCGATAGCTCAGCAGCAGTTGTTTTGCTTCGTCGTCCAACTGTATCGGAGGCATCCGGTATTTTTCCGCACAGTCGCCCGCGAATTTTCTGAACAGAAGCAGTGTGTCTTCGGGGCGTTCGCGCAGGGGCGGTATCTGGATGGGGAACGTGCTGAGGCGGTAGTACAGGTCTTCGCGAAACTTGTGCTGGGCGATGGCCTGTACCAGATCCACGTTGGTGGCGGCTACGATACGCACGTTTATCTTCTGCACTTTCGACGAGCCTACCTTGATAAATTCGCCGCTTTCGAGCACGCGGAGCAGTCGCGCCTGCGTGGGCATGGGCAATTCGCCTACTTCGTCGAGGAATATCGTTCCGCTGTCGGCAAATTCGAAGTAGCCTTTGCGGTCGGCCAGTGCGCCTGTGAACGAGCCTTTTTCGTGCCCGAACAGTTCCGAATCGATTGTTCCTTCGGGAATGGCGCCGCAGTTGACGGCAATATACTGCCCGTGCTTGCGCATGCTGTTCTGGTGGATAATCTGCGGGAAAAATTCTTTGCCCACGCCGCTTTCGCCGGTAATCAGCACCGACATCTCCGTGGGAGCTACCTGAAGCGCCAGATCAATGGCGCGATGCAATCCGTCTGCATTGCCGATGATGCCAAAACGCTGCTTAACCTGCTGTATGTCTTTTGCTGCCATGCTTTATATGTAATTTCTTCAGTTGACCTGACAAAATTACAAGTTATTCGGATAACTTCAAAACAACGGGCAGATTATTTTTTCTTCCGAAACGTTTTTTTCATTACCTTTGCAGCCACATATACTGAGCGCGGCATGATTTTGTGCATAATATCAGCAGTTCGAAGATTCAGGAGCTTGCGGGATACGCATGAATGAACGGAATCTGCCGGGGCGAAGTATAAACAGGGGTGCCTTACTTTCAGGCTGAGATCATACCCTTACAACCTGATCCGGATAATGCCGGCGTAGGAAGATGTAAGATACGTGTCTTTATATCCCCTTTTTTATTTATTAATTAATTGTTTAAAGTAAAATGAAAAAGGTATTTTTTGTATGGAGTGCATGGCTTGCCGGGCTGACGGGCTACGGTGTGCCGGTTATTGCACAGGTGGTTGATACGGGTAAAGTGTATCAACTGAACGAGATTGTTGTTTCCGCCGTAGCGGTGAAGAAGGAAACGCCCGTCGCTTTTCAAAACCTGTCGGCCGAACAGCTTAACAGGAACAACACGGGGCTGTCGCTGCCGTATCTGCTTGCAGGGACGCCTTCGCTGACACTTACGTCCGACGCCGGAAATGGCGTGGGATATGTGAACTTCCGTATTCGCGGGACGGATGCGAAGAGAATCAATTTCACGGTAGACGGCGTGCCGGTGAACGACAGCGAGAGTCACAGCGTGTTCTGGGTAAACATGCCCGACTTTGCTTCGTCGACAGGGCAGGTGCAGATTCAGCGCGGCGCGGGGACATCGACCCACGGCGCGGGAGCGTTTGGCGCCACGGTGGCGATGCAGACGCAGAAGCCGTCGCTCAGGCCGTATGCCGAGGCGATTTCGTCGGCCGGTTCTTTTGGGACGTTTACCAGTACCGTCAAGGGGGGAACGGGGCTGCTGTATGACTGCTTCGTGTTCGATGCGCGCTATTCGAATGTGCAGACGGACGGTTATATCGACCGCGCCCGGGCGGAAATGAATTCGTATTATGCCTCCGCGGCGTACTATCATCGCGAAACGGCGCTGAAGTTTCAGACCTTCGGCAGCAGCGAGGTCAGCTATCAGGCCTGGAACGGTGTGGATTCCGCGATGCTGGCGACGAACCGGCGCTACAACAACTGCGGCGCGTATGACGACGACGGCGTCATACGGTTTTACGACAATCAGACGGACAACTACTGGCAGCATCATTACCATCTGCTGGCGACGCGCCGGCTCGGCGAGCGGCTGGACGTAAACGCCACGCTGCACTATACCGACGGGAAGGGCTATTACGAAGACTACAAGGAAGACGCGAAGTATGCCGCCTACAGGCTGCCGGACTATGCGGACGGCACGGGGAGCGTGCAGAAGCGTACCGATCTGGTGCGGCGCAAGTGGCTGCGCAACGATTTCTACGGCGGACTGCTGCGGGTCAATTATGCCGGCGATCGCCTGCAGGCAACGGCCGGCGCGGCGGTCAGCAACTACGTGGGAAACCATTTCGGACGGGTGATGTGGGTCAGGACGGCGTCGCTCCTCCCGCAGCCGGACTATGAATATTATCGCAACCGCGGCGAGAAGTTCGATTTCAACGTCTACGCCAAGGCCTCGCTTCGCTTTGCGGACGGGTTCAGCGCGTATGCCGACATGCAGTATCGCGGCATTGACTACCGGATCAACGGCAGCGACGACAAGGCGGGCGACAATCTGCACGTCGACCGCACCTTCCTGTTCTTCAACCCCAAGGCGGGGCTGAACTTTTCGCGCGGCGGGCACGGCGCCTACGTCTCGTTTGCCGTGGCGCACCGCGAGCCGGAACGCGACAATTTCACCGAAAACGGCCCCTCGGCGCAGCCCGCTTTCGAGACGCTGCACGACTGGGAAGCGGGATACACATACGCCACCCCGCTGTTCGCCGCCGGCGTGAATCTCTACTTCATGGACTACGACAATCAACTCGTCCTGACCGGAAAGCTCAGCGAGATAGGCGAAGCGCTGACGTCGAACATCAGGGACAGCCATCGCGCGGGCGTCGAACTGACGGCCGGCGTGCAGATAGCGCCCTGCCTGCGCTGGGAGGGCAACGCCACGCTGAGCCGGAACAGAATCAGCCGCTTTACCGAATACGTGGATACCTACGACGCTGACTGGAACGACCTGCCGCAGACGGAAAACTATCTGGGAACAACGGACATCGCCTTCTCGCCGAACGTGACGGCAAACAGCCGCTTCGATTTCGACCTGAAGGGATTCTCCATCTCGTTCGCCTCGTCGTACGTCGGTCGCCAGTATCTGGACAACACCTCGTCGCGCTCGCGCAGCCTCGATCCCTGCTTCGTCAGCAACCTGCGCGCGGGATATACCTTTCATCCGCATTTCGCCAGGGAAATGGCGTTCGACGTGAGCGTCAACAATCTGTTCAACGAGGCATACGAAACGAACGGCTGGGTATGGAGCTACATCCTCGACGGCTCGCGCCGGCAGGACACGGGCTACTTCACGCAGGCGGGAACAAACGTGATGGCGCGCCTCACGCTGAAATTCTGACACGCAAAAAACACGGCAGGCAGAATGACAGTCATCGAAATCATCGGAGCAGCCGTCGCGCTGCTGTATCTCCGGCTCGAATACAGGGCAAGCATCCTGATGTGGCCGGCAGGCGTCCTGATGACGCTTTTCTATATATACATCTTTTATGCCGGCAAGTTTTATGCCGAAATGAGCATACATATATATTATATGTTCGCGAGCATATACGGATGGGTTCGATGGCGAAACGACAGAGCTGCTACCGGCCGGGTGCAAATCGCATCGCTTCCCCGGCGCCGGTGGTGGCTGCTGTCTGCCGTCGCCGCGGGGCTGTTCGGGATGATTGCTGCGACACTCTGTGCCTGCACCGACAGCCCGGCGCCCTTCGGCGACGCTTTCACGACGGCGCTCAGCATCGTGGCCATGTGGCTGCTTGCACACAGATTCATGGAGCAGTGGCTGCTGTGGGTTGCGGTGAATGCCGTCTCGACGGCGCTGTATTTCTCGCGCGGACTGTATCCGACGGCCGTCCTGTTCGCCATCTACACCGCCGTCTCAATGCTCGGATATTTGAAGTGGCGGAAGATGCGGAAAGAAGAGCAATCTTTCGTCGAATGAACGGTTGTGCGCTACCAGCCTGAGTTCGGCGTAATAACCTGAGTTCGGTATAAGAAATAGCCATTTATGGCTTATATATCAACCTGAGTTCGACGTAAGAAAAGGATGAAAAAATGGTGGTGATGTAAAAAGTATGCTGTCATAAAAAAAAGGCGGTGGTGATTTAAAAAGTATGCTGGTATAAAAAATTGACAATGAGGGAAAAAGTTGTATTTTTGTTGAATGAAAATAAAGATAGAACTTTATTGCCCCCATTGCCAAGGGACAAAGATA
>JAIRLL010000226.1 GCA_031259505.1 Tannerella sp. | reverse complement strand
GTAACTACTCAGGAACTATTCTGAATTTGAATATTAGCCAGACATTTCAAAGCAAAGAAAACATCCTGCTTACCTACCCGGCAGACAGCCCCATATTTTCATAACCGCAGATCACGACTATCTTACTGTGACTCTCACCGTTTCCAACAATCCGGCATCCTGCAATTTCGACGAAGCGTTCCAGTTGTTATGCAGAGGTTTCACGACACGTTTATCCTCCGGCAGGGACGATTCGCCGATAAAGCGGTTTGCCCAGGTATTGACAACTTCGATTTCGACGGTATTTTCGCCGGTCTTCACCGCATCTGTAATATCTACGCTATATGGGTACGTCCACACACCGCCGGAGTAGCGACCGTTGATTTTCACCTTCGCCATCACGCCGACCTTGCCGAGGTCGATGCTGATTTCGCCGGAAGGTATGGCCTCGAGCGTGAACGAGTTGTTGTAAACGGCAGTTCCGGAATAGTAGCGGATACGTTCGTCGTCGTTCAGCGACCACGATTGCAGTTTGTCGAACCTCACAGGTTCCGACGGACCGCGCCGGACGTCGCCGGATTCAAATTTCACCGTCCACGGCGAAGTTATCTCGACAAGCGTTTTCGGTTCGAGGAAATTGTCCTCCACCTCGCATGATTTCGGACTGCCCTTTCCGGAGAAGACAATAAACACGCTTTCGTGCGCCTGTAACCGTAACGGCACGATTGTCGTCGAAGCCTCCGTCTGTTTAAACGAAGGCAGGACACGTCTTTTCCCTGTGACGGTGTTCCACAGTTCGGGCTGTTTGCCGGAAACGCGAAATTCAGGGGACGTCCGTATAGTTTCGTCGCTTTGGTTTGCGATGAAATAGATTTCCCGGTCGTCGAGCCTGCGATGTCCGTACACCAGATTGGCGTCCATCTTCACGTCGGGAGCGATGTTGAGTGTTTTGAGCGCATCCTCTATCGTCATCCCCGACAGGATGATACCCTTCCCGTATGAACGTTGCCCGACCGGCGTGTCGCCCCACATTTTCGCGGCAAGATCGGTCAGTTCTCTGTCGGCATCGGGATAGTTTTGGTAACTCGGCGAACGTTCCGGCGCCTCGCCCAGCACGACTGCGCCTTCGGCAACCAGCCGTTCGACGCTTTTCAACACCTCCGGACGCATGGTCTTGAACGGCGGCAACACAAGAATCCGGTACGAAATCCCGTGCGGCAACATAATCCGCCCGTCCTTCACCGACATGTAGTTAATCATCACATCGGCATTGACATAATCGAACCTGTAACCTGAGGGGAATACGGGAATCGTCACGCCGTTTTCGGCAGAAGCCGGATTTGTACCGAACGGACCGATATTTGCCGGAGCGTCTTCGCCGATG
This sequence comes from Tannerella sp., assembly GCA_031259505.1. GTDB lineage: Bacteria > Bacteroidota > Bacteroidia > Bacteroidales > Tannerellaceae > Tannerella. The sequence continues at coordinate 1,886 of JAIRLL010000226.1, read as the reverse complement.
AAGTACGCCACGTCGGACACCGGCAATCCCTGTTCCATCATGTAGCCGCAACGTTTCAGATAGGTCGTAAACAGGTCGATATGCGGAAACCAGATGTTTTTACGGTTGAACTCCACGCCAAACCACGATTCAACGCCAGGATACCTGTCTTCGTAAGCCTGTTCGATATACACGTGCAACATGGGGTTCGACATGCCGCCGGCGATTGCGGCATCGCCTTCCTGCTTGAGCGTGAAGGGATGATGATGATAGCCGGCTCCGTTGGTAAACGCTTCAGCATACAGTTTGGGTTTGTTGTAGATATGCGCGCACGAAGCGGCGAGTTCGATATTGCGCATGTCCCTGCCGCCGGGCCAGAACTCGCCGGCGACGTAATCGGCATGTTTCCCGTATGTCAGGAACTCGCCCGGGAATCCCCATCCGCCGTAATGTTCGACCCAGCTACTGAGCCCATGTTTGTGCAATATCCCGTTGAAGTGCATTATCTGTTCGCTAATCATATCGGCTGCAAGCCGTCGCACGTCCCAGAGGAATCGGTCGGACTGTTCGGGAGAGCCGACAAGATGTCCCGTAAATACCGGCAGGAAAGGCGTCGGGTCGTAACCGTACCGCGCTTTTATGCTGTCGATGAAATTGTCGGTAAACATCTGGCTGCCGCTTTCCCAACTGTCAAAGGTGATTTTCCGGAATGTCCGGCGGTCTTCGGCGGGGATACGCCGTATGATTTCGCCGATAAAACCGTCGAAATGATGCTGAAGAAAGGCAGGATTCAGTTTGTCCATTTCCCAGCCTTTGCCTTCGGGCGAGGCAGGCAGGACAAGCGTCTCGTTCGGAACCATCCCGATACGCATCACAAGCCAGTCGCCTTCGGGAGCGTCCCATACAAGCGTGCCGTCGGGATGGACTTTGTCCGTGACGTCGATAACAGCATTCGGATTGATTGCCGTTTCGGCGTCGTCGCCGGCGGGGACGTCGAGAACTGCCGTCCATTTGTATTTAGGCCAGGATACGTCGCCGTCCTGACGCATACGGGCGAGCGTTTTATCTGGATATTTGTCGAGCATGGCTGTCGGCGAAAGGGTGATTTTGCCAATAGCGGCGGCGTCGTCGAAATGGCGGAAGATAATGCGGTATTCGTCGGAACGCACCTTATCGAACGCCGCCACAACAGGCGCATACGGGGTATATCCCACGATAGGAGAGGGAAAGATGCGATAAAACGAATACGTTGCGACGGTGATGTACCGCCCGTTGACCTTCGCCTGCAACTCGCCCTCGCCTCGACAGCGACTTGCGGGATAGATGCTAAGCGAACGTGCATCGCAGGGGGTCGGAAGGCGGAGCGTCACAGTCGATTCTTCGTTTTTGGGGACGATGTGCGTGACCGACAGCGGAGAGGTTGCCGGTACGTCCGGCACAGGATGACCGAGTTTAACTTCGTCGGGCTTACGCATGTTCGACGCCGTCGCGCTTGCCCCCGGAACGTCGAACAGATTAAGCCGGTAATCTTTCGGCACGGGAACTGCCAGCGTTTTCACATCCTGAAAATACGGCGAGGGTTTGTCTTCGTTATTGACAAGGTAAGCGGCCCATTCCTTATATATCGTAGGCTGTTGGGGAACGGGCAGTCTGACGGTTACCTTTCCGCCTCCCGTCACCGACGTTTCCGATGCGACAAGATGTCTCATTGTTTGTTCGGCGCTGATCCACGGTCCGCCCGACAGACTCCATCCGGGACAATTGAACGCGCCGACTTCGATATCCAATTCGCCGGCGGTCTTCATGGCGGCATGCACTATTTCCCACCATTCGTCGGAAAACAGTTTGACTTTGCCATACGAAGTCGGCTGTTCGCCGATATGCCCGATAAATACGGAATTGATGCC
>JAIRLL010000089.1 GCA_031259505.1 Tannerella sp. | reverse complement strand
GTACGTTTCAGCTTGAATTTGGAGCGTCGACAGTGACAATTGTCTATATCGACAAAGCCTATGGCGACGAGGAAAAAACCTACGGAACATACGTATACGACCCGCCGGTTGTTATGATTACGGTAGACGGCGAAACAGTCTCCGGAGAAATATCGGGAAACAAACTGATATTAACAGGCGAAGATGGCCTGTCACTCGTTTTCACCAGGCAATAGATATATCATGGAAACAGTAAAATTCAGCGACGTAAACGACAGAATCCTGACCATCCGCAACCGGAAGGTCATCCTTGACAGCGACGTGGCCGCATTGTACGGCGTAGAAACAATGCGTATCAACGAAGCAGTTAAAAACAATCCCGACAAATTTCCGGACGGATACATACTGGAGTTAAGTCAGGAAGAGAAAAAGGAGGTTATCGAAAATTTCGATAACCCAAAAGTAAAGTTCTCTCCGGCATTGCCCAAAGCCTTCACCGAAAAAGGCCTGTACATGCTCGCCACCATCCTGAAAAGCCCCAAGGCGACGCAAACCACTATCGCCATAGTAGAGACGTTCGCCAAAATAAGAGAACTTGCCCGCACCGTCTCCGAACTCTCGGAAACAGCCGAAGATTTTAAACAAAAATCGCTCATGCAAAAAGGCGGTGAAATCATCGCCGACATCCTGAGCGACGACCTGAAAGCAACAGACACGGAAACAAGCATCGAACTGAATTTCGCCGTATTCAAGTTCAAACACACCGTCAAACGCAAAACAGACGAAGACAGAAAAGAATAGAAACAGGCAAACAACCAATTTAAAACAATACAGACACGAAATAAACGAACTGAAAGCCTATATCGACGAAGTTTTTGCAGACTACAACGACATCCACGAAGATACACGGGCGCAACTGGAACTTATCAATCAGACGCTGGCCGAATTGCACATTCGTCGCGTACAGATGTGAATGAATATAGGCGGCCTCATTAATGAGGTCTCCCGCCCCATAATAGCAAATTAATAGCAAATTAAATATTTCAATCGATAACTCGCTGATTAAATGAATTAATTCCACACCTTTGGGAGCAGAGGGTCGAAGGTTCGAATCCTTTCACTCCGACGGAAACAGTCGAACATCAGAAAACAAAGATTCTGCAAAAATATAACTGTCTATGGAGCATCTGTGACGCAACGCTGCGTCATGCCTTGACGCAACGGTGCGTCCTGCCTTGACGTAACGCTACGTCCTGCCTTGACGTAACGCTGCGTCATGCCTTGACGCAGGGCAGCGTCTTATCGACCTTTTTTGCATGGAAACGAAACAGGTGAAATTAAACAGTCATCAATAAAAAAAACTGTCCAATGATTGCTGCTGCCGTTTTGTCGTTCAGGCAAACACTTCTGCCACTTTATACCTGAAAGCAAAATAAATAACTGAAGTTTCCCATCTGTTTCAGGTAACGGACAGGTGATTCCTCCGTTCCGTGCGCAGTATAAATTTCACTGAAAGCAAATTTCTGCACGCACGGTTTATTAATTGTTCGTATCTTTGCCCCGCAATGAAAACGAGAAAATATACTGTATCAATTCTGCTTGTATCTGTGAGCCTGGCGACTGCCGCCCAGCACGCGCGCATATCCGGCCGGGTGGCGGACAGCGTCACGGACGAGCCGCTCGTCGAAGCGGCGGTATTTGTTAAAGGGACAGGTATCCACACGCTTACGGCTGTCGACGGGACATACGCCCTCCTGCTGCCCGAAGGCGTGCACACGCTCACTGCGTCGTATCTCGGATATTATCAGAAAGACATCGCGGTAAGAATCGCCGGCAGCGGCGGACAGACGGTCGATTTCAGACTGGAAGGCAATACGCAACTGTACGAAGTCACCGTCACGTCGCAGGCGCGCGACGAACGGGTCACCACGCTGCATATGGGCGTGGAGAAGCTGACCGCAGGCGAAATCAAACGCATGCCGGCGCTGCTGGGCGAAGTGGACGTGCTTAAGGCCGTACAGCTGCTGCCGGGCGTACAGACCGTGTCGGAAGGCAGTTCGGGCTTCAGCGTGCGGGGCGGCTCGCCTGACCAGAACCTGATTCTGCTCGACAATGCCGTCGTCTACAACGCCTCGCACCTGCTGGGATTCTTTTCGGTATTCAACAACGACGTGCTTCGCGGCCTGTCGCTCTACAAGGGCGATATTCCGGCAAAACATGGCGGACGCCTGTCGTCGCTCCTCGACATACAGACCAAAGCCGAAATACCCGCCAGGTTCGGCGCAACGGGCGGCATCGGACTCATATCGAGCCGCCTGATGATGGAATCGCCCGTCGGCGAAAACACGTCGTGGATGGTCGGCGGGCGGCGCAGCTATGCAGACCTGTTCCTCAAAATGTCGCCGAATAAAGACTTGCGGTCGGCATCCGTCTATTTCTACGACATGAACGGCAAGGTGACGCACCGCCTTTCGGGAAAAGACCGGCTGGAACTGAGCGGCTATTACGGGAAAGACCATTTCGGCGCAAACCTCGGCTCCTTCGACTACGGCAACGCCTCGGCCACGATGGCCTGGTCGCACATCTTTTCGGACAATTTTTTTTCCAGCATATCCTTCTGCTTCTCAAACTACGATTACGGACTGGAGTCGAAGCTGGAAGGCGCGCAGGCTTCATGGAAATCATCCATCGCGGACTGGTCTCTGCGATTCGATTTCAGCAGGCCGATCAGCGATTTATGGAATCTGAACTATGGCCTGTCGACTGCGGTTCATTCGTTCAACCCCGGCATGGTCGCCGTAAAAGGCTTTGACAACATCGCTATCCCGGGAAACAGGGCGCTGGAACACAGCATATACGCATCGAACGAACAGAAGATTTCGGCTCGTTTCAGCGTCAAATATGGCGTCCGCTGGTCACTGTTTCAAAACGTCGGCAGGGCGACCGTATTCAACTATGATGCAAATTACCGGTCCATCGACTCCACGGTATACGGAGCGGGAAAAATATACAATACGTATTCCGCTTTTGAACCGCGTGTCGGCATGGTGATGAAACTGAGCGGCTCGTCGTCCATCAAAGCCAATTATGCACACAATGTGCAATTCATTCAACTGGCAAACAATTCTGCCGCAGGTTCGCCCATGGACATATGGTTCTCGGCCGGCCCCAACGTCAAGCCGCAGGAAGCGGACATGTTTGCTCTGGGCTATTTCCACAATCTGAAAAATGACGAATACGAGACTTCCGTCGAACTGTACTATAAAAAACTGAAACACGTCATTGACTTTGCCGAACATGCGCAACTCCTCCTGAACGACAAACTGGACGGGCAGATACGCACCGGCAACGGGCAGGCATACGGCGCGGAATTTATGGTCAGAAAAAACACGGGACCGCTGACCGGCTTCGTCAACTACACCCTGTCGCGTTCCGAACGCACAATCCCCGCCATCAATCGCGGCAAGGCGTATCTGGCGCCCTTCGACAAGACACATTCGCTGAATATCGCAGCCAGCTATGACCTCTCGCGAAAGTGCTCCCTGTCGGCAATATGGATATATGCGACCGGCAACCCGACGACCTATCCTTCGGGGCGCTTCAATATTCAGGGCGAATATTTCCCGATCTATTCGGGACGCAACGAATACCGTCGTCCCGACTATCACCGTCTGGACCTCTCCTTCACGTTCTCGCCCGACAAAAATTCGGGAAAACGCTGGAAAAGCGAATGGAACGTCTCGCTCTTCAACGCTTACAACAAAAAGAATCCGTGGATTATAACTTATCTTCAGGACGCCGCCACCGGACTGCCGTATGCCGAAATGATGTATCTGTTCGGCATCGTTCCGTCCCTCACGTACAACTTCAAATTTTAAACGGCCATGACACGCACCGCAAAATCCGCATTGACCCTGTGCACTCTTCTGAGTATGAGCGCCTGTACCGCGCCGTTCGACATCGAAACGGGCGATTCGAAGCCCGTCATCGTGATATACGGTTGCCTGACGGAAGATTTGGCATACCAGCAAGTCAGGATATCCGGCTCGTCGCCCTACTTCGACGAAAAGCAGAATATGCCCGTCCCGCACGCCGTGGCAAGCATACATTCGTCGGACAATCAGATTTTCGACCTGACCGAAAGCCCCGACGAGGAAGGTCTTTACCTGACCGTAAGGCCGATGGCCGCCATGCCCGGCACAACGTACACATTGAATGTGGAAGTCGATTTCGACGGAGACGGCGTCGTGGAAACGTACAGCGCTTCGACCGTCATGCCGCAGCCCGCCGTCATCGACTCCATCTCGATCAAGCCGCTGACCATCATGGGATACAGACATTACGCGCTGAACCTGTTCGCACAGGACGCGCCTTCCGCCGACTGTTATCTGGCGCGCTTTGTCATCAACGACACAATCGCGACGCACCATATCACCGACCTCACCGTATTTTCAGACGAAAGCATGAACGGACAGTACTTTCACGACGTCGCACTGTGGTATTTCGACGACATGGACAGCGACTTCTCAGCTTTTGGCGACAACGTGGAGATAGATACCACTTTCTTCGTTCGTCCCGGATACAGAATTGCGTTGCTGCTTAGCCGTATAGAGCAGGGCTACTTCAACTTTGTCAGCCAGTGCCAGCGGGAGAAAAACGGCGAAAATCCGTTCTTCGGCGGCCCGCCCTCCAATATCGAAACGAATATCAGCAACGGCGGCACAGGCTATTTCACCGCATTTTCTACCGCTAAAATGGAAGCCGTTGTACCGGAATCTGAAGGAAAATAACTGGAAAACAAACCCCCAGGCAAGTTCGAGGATTCACTGGACTGCGGCGCACAGTCACCTGTATTTGCGGAAGGCGAGCGGCGAAAGGCCTGCGTGTTTCCTGAAAAACTTGCCGAACGTGGACTGGTCAGGAAAATTCAGGTTGTCAGCGACTTCCTGTATACTCGTGCGCGACATTTTCAACATTCTTTTCGCTTCGACTACCAGCGCGTTCTGTATCCACTGGCTGGCCGTACGCCCACTCTGTTCTTTTAGTATCAGGGAGAGGTATTGAGGTGTAATACAAAGCTTGCCGGCATAAAACGACACTTCGTGCTGCGTTTTGCAGTGTTCCGTCAGCAGCGAAAGGAAATCGGCGAACAATTCTTCTTTTCGCGTCAACTGCGGTACGAGAAAGTTGTCTTTCTTCCTGAAGAAAAAATGAGCCATATCCAGGGCAAAAGCTTTAAGATATATCTTAACCACTTCTTTCTGAAACGAATGTGCGTTTAACTTGAATTTGTCCCTGATGGTTTGCAGATGATCGTAAAGCGATTTAAATTCTTCCGGCTCGAAAAGGCTGTACGGATACTTTTTCAACTGCATGTACGAAATCATCGGCGTACTGCCGAATCTGTGCTGTATATTGTCGTCCATGAATGATTTGGTGAGTTGCAACATCCACACTCTCGTACCCTGTGCAATACCCGTGACCTGCATGATATGAGTCTGCATGATCCAGACAATCCCGTTGGCAGGAATGTTATACGGACTGTAATCAACCGAAATGCCGAGTTCGCCGGTCATGACGCCCAGAAATGTCAGCGCTTCGTGGCGCGACGGCGGAGGAAAAAGTATCGGCCCGGTTGCTCCATTCGGCGAATGATTAAATTCCGCAATCAGGATATCGTCCTGAAAATTATCAAAATAAACAGTCGCCTTATTTAAAAGTTCTATATTCTGCGCTAATTCCGGATTCATAGTGAAAATAATAATAACTTTGCAAAGATAATGATTATATCCTGATTTTGCTTTTTGCCAAGCATTTTTTCTTTTTGTTCAGAAAAAAAGTTGTGAAAAACATAAGCATGTTTCAATTTTGACTAATAATGTAACAAATGATACCTTTGCAGTTTACTTTATAACGCCTACTTTTGCGGCGATGTTTTAACAGTGAGTAATGTTGAAGGAACAAATCATAACAACAGCGAAACGCCTTTTTTCCAGAAACGGAATAAAAAAGGTGAGTATGAGCGACATAGCCGAAGAAGCGGGTGTGTCGAAACGGACATTGTATGAATCGTTTGAAAACAAGGAGTCGCTGCTCGTCAAGATACTGGAAGCGGAGTATTTGCGTATCGACACATGTCTGGACAGGCTGGAAGTCGAAGCGAATACCGCTCTGGACATCATCCTGCTGTTTAATCAAAAGATACAGATGAGTTCGGTTTGCGACGCTTTTTACAAGGACATGCAGCGCTATCCGGGCGCTGTGGCGACGCAGGCCGTAAATAAAAAGAAGATGTTGAGCCGGATGATATCGCTGCTGAAGCGCGGTGTGAATGAAGGCGTTTTTATGCCGGAGATTAATTACGATATGATTGCCCTGATGGTGGGAGAACTCGTGAAAATGTCGCCGCCGTCCGAAGTGTTTAAAATGTATACGCACGAAGAGGTTCACAACACATTCTTTTTGCTTTTCATCAGAGGAATATGTACCGACAACGGGCGTAAAGTGCTTACACGGTACATCACCAGAGGATACTACGACTTACTGCAGCAACGGCCTTTCAGCCGGATTGAAACAATACAGGAAAATATATGAAAACAGATTTTTTTTGCATGTTCGCACAATATTTTTCCGTTCTGTCTGTCTGCATATACAAATAACAATACATACTAAATATATAAAAACAAAAGAAAATGGCACGTATATTCAACAACAAAACGTTGGGTTCCATGGCGATGATTCTTCTCTGTGCACCGGTTTTTGTTTCGGCGGAAAGCGGAGATTCGTCACGCGAGAATCAGGAACCGTTAAAAATCAGCCTGACGCAGGCGATCGACATTGCTTTGTCCGAGAATCCTGTGATTAAGGTGGCCGACCGCGAAATCGAAGTGAAAAAAGAATCGAACAGGGAAGCCTACGCAGGGCTGTTTCCCGATGTATCCCTCACGGGCGGCTATAGCCGGACGCTTAAAAAACAAACGGTGGTGATGGACTTTGGCGGAGAAAGCCAGACGTTTCAGATGGGTATCGACAATTCGTACAACGGAGGCTTCGCCGTCAGCCTGCCTGTTTTCGCGCCGGCGCTCTATAAAAGCATCAACCTGACACAGACCGATGTAGATCTGGCTGTTGAAAAGTCGCGTGCGTCAAAGCTGGACATGGTGAATCAGGTAACGAAAGCCTATTTCCAACTGCTGCTCTCGCAGGACAGCTACGAGGTGCTGCAGCAAAGCTACCGTCAGGCAGAAGCCAATTTCAACGTCGTAAACGAGATGTACAGGCAGGGAATGGTCAGCGAATACGATAAAATCCGGTCGGAAGTCCAGATGCGAAGTCTCAAACCCAGCGTCGTCTCGGCCGAAAACGGCGTAAGGCTTGCCAAACTTCAGTTGAAAGTACTGATGGGACTTGAAAAAGATACGGAATTCGAAGCCGAAGGAAACCTGAAAAACTACGAAACCGGTCTGTTTGCCAACGAAATGACGGACAGGTCGCTCTCCCTGGAAAACAACAGCGACCTGAAACAAATCGACCTCAACGCCGAAATGCTGCTCCTGAACATGAAACTCCAGAAAACGAATTTCATGCCGACGGTCAGCGCTTCGTTCAACTACATGTATACGTCGCTGAGCGATCACTTCCGGATAAGAGACTACAACTGGTTTCCCTATTCCACGGCAGGACTTACGCTGACCATACCCCTCTTCCGGGCAAGCAATTTCCCCAAACTGAAAAGGGCGCAGATACAAATGTGGCAACTGGAAGAAACGCGCCTGAACACGGAACGGCTGTTGCAGATGCAGGTCGCCAGTTGCCTGAACAGCATGAGCGCCAGTTCGGAACAGGTTGCCAGCAATAAGGAAAGCATCCTGCAGGCGGAGAGGGGACGCCTGATTGCTCAAAAACGCTACGAAGTCGGGAAAGGCACCATCCTCGAACTGAACGATTCGGAAGTGGCGCTTACGCAGGCGCAACTCGTCTATAATCAGTCCATCTACGACTACCTGGTGGCCAGGGCAGACCTGGACAAGGTGCTGGGAAATGAAGAAAGAATCAAATAATAACATTAACATAACAATGAAAAAAGGAATCAAACTGACAACATTGCTCGTTGTCGCACTGTTAAGTGCATGTTCGGGAAACAAAGGGACGCAGCAGGAAAGCGCTGCGGTCGAAAAGCCCAAAGTCAAACTGGCTCTCGTGACCGTCCGTCCGGTAGACCAGACCCGGGAATATACCGCTACGGTAGAAGCCGAAGTGACGAATCACATCGCCCCCTCCACTCCGGTACGTATTTCGAAGATATTCGTGGAAGTGGGCGACCGTGTCGTCAAGGGGCAAAAACTTGTACAGATGGATGCCGCCAATCTGAAGCAAATCGGACTGCAACTCGAAAACCAGCGTATCGAATTTTCGCGCATCGACGAACTGTACAAAGTGGGAGGCATTTCCAAATCGGAATGGGATGCTGCCAAGACGGCGCTCGACGTGAGGGAAACATCCTACAACAATTTGCTGGAAAACACAGCCCTCTCATGCCCCGTCAACGGCATTGTCACAGCCCGCAACTACGACGACGGCGACATGTACGGCGGTGCGCAGCCTATCCTGACGGTCGAACAGATCGTGCCCGTCAAACTGGTAATCAACGTCTCCGAGACCTATTTCCCGAAGGTCGTCAAGGGCGCGCCGGCGACGGTGAAACTGGATACGTATCCCGATGAAGTGTTCGAGGGCAGGATAAGTCTCATCTATCCGACAGTCAACCAGGCAACCCGCACGTTCCCCGTCGAAATACAGATGGGCAACCGCGACATGAAGGTACGTCCGGGCATGTTTGCCCGCGTGACGCTGAATTTCGGAACCGAAAACCGCGTCGTCGTTCCCGACCTCGCCGTAGTCAAGCAGGCCGGCTCGGGCGACCGGTATATCTTTGTCTATAAAAACGGCGCCGTAACCTACAGCAAGGTAGAACTCGGACGCCGGATGGGCAGCGAATACGAATTGATTTCGGGTGTCGAAAACAATTCGCAGGCAGTAATCGCCGGACAGTCGCAACTGATCGACGGCATGGAAGTAGAAGTGGAAGCTGAAAACAATTAAACGATCATGAGCCTATACGAAAGTGCGGTTAAAAAACCGGTTATGACGTCGCTCTGCTTCATTGCAGTGGTGATATTCGGCCTCTTTTCGCTCAGCAGGCTGCCCATCGACCTGCTGCCCGATATCGAGACCAATACGATTATGGTACTTACATATTATCCGGGGGCAAGCGCGTCGGATATTGAAAACAACGTGACGCGCCCGCTCGAAAACACGCTCAATTCGGTCAGCAACCTGAAGCATCTGACTTCCCGTTCTTCGGAAAACCTGTCCTTGCTGACGCTGGAGTTCGAATTCGGCTACGATATCGACGTGCTGACAAACGACGTGAGAGACAAACTCGACATGGTGGCCTCCATGCTGCCCGACGACGTCGAAAACCCCATCATCTTCAAGTTCAGCACGGACATGATTCCCATCCTGCTGCTGTCCGTACAGGCCGAAGAGAGCCGGTCGGCGCTCTACAAGATACTGGACGACCTCGTGGCCAACCCCCTCGGCCGTGTGCCGGGCGTCGGCACGGTATCCATCGCAGGCGCTCCGCAGCGCGAAATACAGGTGTATTGCGACCCCAACAAGCTGGAAGCCTACAATCTGACGATCGAATCCATCAGCGCCGTCATCGGGGCGGAAAACAGAAATATCCCGGGCGGACACTTCGACATCGGAAACGAGACCTATCCGCTGCGCATCGAAGGCGAGTTTCGCGACGCACGGCAGATGGAAGGTATCGTGGTCGGTTCATACGGCGGAGCCAACATCTACCTGAGCGACGTCGCACGGATTGTGGACACGATCGAAGAACGCGCGCAGGAGGTGTACAACAACAACGTGCAGGGCGCCATGATTATCGTACAGAAACAGTCCGGCGCCAACTCGGTGGAAATTGCGACCGCGGTCACGAACATGCTGCCCGAACTGCAGAAAAACCTGCCGAGCGACGTCCGCCTGGGCATCATCGTCGATACGTCCGACAATATTCACAACACCATCGACAGCCTGACGGAGACTATCCTCTACGCGCTGCTGTTCGTGGTGCTCGTCGTCTTTATCTTCCTCGGACGCTGGCGGGCGACGCTGATTATCGCCATCACGATTCCCCTGTCGCTGATTGCTTCATTCATCTATCTGGGCATTACAGGCTCGTCGCTGAACATCATCTCGCTCTCCTCGCTCTCGATTGCCATCGGAATGGTGGTGGACGACGCCATCGTGGTGCTCGAAAACGTCACAACGCACATCGAACGCGGCTCGGAACCGCGGCAGGCAGCCGTGCACGGCACCAGCGAGGTGGCGCTCTCCGTCATCGCTTCGACTCTGACGATGATCGCCGTCTTCTTCCCCCTGACGATGATTACCGGAATGACCGGCGTCCTTTTCAAGGAACTGGGGTGGATGATGTGCGTGATCATGTTCATCTCGCTCGTATGTTCGCTCACGCTCACACCCATGCTCTGCTCGCTCTTCCTCAAGCTTCAGAAGAAACAGACGCGGGCGTTCCGCTTCCTCTACAAACCGGTGGAACACGGGCTGGACGGCGTCGACAACGGATATGCGCGCATACTGGGATGGGCTGTCCGCCACCGCACGCTCGTCATCGCCGGCTGTCTGCTGCTCTTCATCGCCAGTCTGTTTTGCCTGAGCGGCATCACGTCCGAATTTTTCCCGATGCAGGACAATGCCCGTATCGCCGCCACGCTCAAACTGCCCGTCGGCACGCGCAAGGAGATTGCCCATGAACTTGCCTCGAAAATCACGCGCGACTGGCAGGAGAAATTTCGAGGCGAGATGACCGTCTGCAACTATACCGTGGGGCAGGCCGGCGACGACAATACCTTCGCTTCGATGAGCGACAACGGGACGCACATCATCTCGTTCAACATCTCGCTCTGCGACCCGGGCGACCGCAACCGCTCGCTTGCGGAAATCTGCGACCTGATGCGCCGGGACCTGCGTGCCTATCCCGAATTTAAAGAAACGCAGGTCATTGCCGGCGGCGGCATGAGCATGGGAGGAGAAAACACGGCCGACTTCGAGATCTACGGCTACGACATGGACGTGACCGACCGCATCGCTACCACCTTCAGGGAACAGTTGCTGCAGATGAAAGACGTCTCGGAAGTCATCATCAGCCGCAGCGACTATCAGCCCGAATATCAGATCGATTTCGACAGGGAAAAACTCGCCATGCACGGCGTCAACCTTTCCACCGCGGGGACGTTCGTCCGCAACCGCTTCAACGGCGCCACCGCCTCGCAGTATCGCGAAGACGGCAGCGAGTACGACATCGTCGTACGCTACGCACCCGAATTTCGCACCGAACTGGAGAGCCTGGAAAATATCCTGATATACAACAGTCGCGGACAGGCGATGCGTGTGCGCGACCTCGGCGTCGTCGTCGAACGGTTCGCACCGCCCACCATCGAACGCAAAGACCGGCAGCGCATCGTCACCGTCTCGGCCATCGTCTCGGCCGGCGCCCTGAGCACCGTCGTCGAAGAAGGGCGGCGAATCATCGACACAATCGACAAGCCTGGCGACGTGACCATACAGATTGCCGGCTCCTACGAAGACCAGATGGACTCGTTTCGCGACCTGTTCACGCTCGGCTTCCTGATCGTCGTCCTCGTATTCATCGTCATGGCCGCGCAGTTCGAATCGCTCACCTACCCCTTCATCATCATGTTCTCGCTGCCCTTTGCCTTCAGCGGCATCCTGTTTATGCTCTTTGCCACGCGCACATCGCTCAACGTGATGAGCCTTCTGGGCGCCATCATGCTGGTCGGCATCGTGGTGAAAAACGGCATCGTGCTCATCGACTACATCTCGCTCTGCCGTGAAAGGGGACTGAGCGCCCTCCGCGCCGTAGTCGTCGCCGGACGAAGCCGTCTGCGACCCGTGCTCATGACCACGCTCACCACCATCCTCGGAATGATTCCCATGGCCGTCGGAACAGGGCAGGGCGCCGAAATGTGGCGGCCGCTCGGCATCTCCGTCATCGGAGGACTGACCCTTTCCACCATACTCACGCTCGTGCTCATACCCGTGCTCTACTGCGTCTTCGCAGGATTCGGCATCCGTCGAGGACGGCGACGCCTGCGCAAACAGCGCGCAATGCAGACCTATTTCGACACGCACAAACAGTATATCATCAAAAATAAAAAATAAAACGAAACACAATGAAATCCGTATTAATCACCTTCGACCAGGCGCTGTGCGAACGCATCATCGCCACGCTTGACCGCCTGAACTGCCGCGGATACACCTTCTTCGAACACGTGCAGGGACGCGGCTCCAAAACAGGCGAACCGCACTACGGCTCGCACGCATGGCCTTCGATGTGTTCGGCCATCATCACCGTAGTCGACGACAGCGCCGTCGATCCCCTCCTCGACGCACTGCACAGCCTCGACGTGCAAGCCGACCGCCTCGGACTGCGCGCCTTCGTGTGGCACATCGAGAAGACCATCTGACGGCGCACCCACGCCCCGCACACCGTCCGGCAGCATAAAAGAAGCCACCGCTCTCCACGAGACATAACCTCCGGGAGCGGTGGCTTCGCACTGCCACGGGAAGCCTTCAAAGTACTTTCTTAACGCTAAGAAACCGTTCCGAAGGCCTGCGAGGTACTTTCTTAACGCCAAGAAACCGTTCCGAAGGCCTGCGAGGTACTTTCTTAATGCCAAGAAACCGCTCCGAAGGCCTGCGAGGTACTTTCTTAACGCCAAGAAACCGTTCCGAAGGTCTTCGAGGCGCTTTCTTAACCTGAGTTCGGGATAAGAAAAATGTTCTCCGGCTAAAAATAAACGAACTGATTCTCCGTAAGAGATACATATCAATAGAAAAATGAATCATACGCCCTTTCAATTGTCCGCAGGACATTCACGGTGTATGTCCAGACGGACGAAACCGTTCATTTCACATCGTTTTCTATTGATATGTAAGCCATAAACGGCTATTTTTTATACCGAACTCGGGTTAATAGTAAAATTGTCGATATGAATAAAAAATGTTTTTTATATGTGTTGAGCGCTTGCCTGGGAATAGTCTCAGGCGATGCCGGAGCGACGTTGCTTCACGGAGGCGGGGCGTTGGCGCAGTATGCTTTCACTTCGGCGGGATGGGCTACGTTTGGCGTCGTACTGCCGTCGGGACAGGCGCGCGACGCTCTGGCCGTCGGCACGCTCCCGACGCAGACCGACGTCAAAAACCGCTGGGCGGACGGCTCTATCCGTTACGCCATCCTGACGGCCAAAGTCGCCGCCATCGGGACCTATGACATCCGTGAAGCGGCGGCGGCCACCGGCTCGTTTACGCCCGTTGCGCCCGCCGCCCTGCTCGATCTGACCATCGGGGACGCGCATTACACCTCCACGCTCGCGGCCTCCGCGCAGGACGTATGGCTCGACGGCCCGTTAGTCCGCGAATATCGCGTCCGGGACATCCCCCGTAACGGCGACGCGGAGCATCCCTTCCTTTCCAACATCTGGGACGTGCGGATATACAACGACGGCACGGCGCGCGTGGACGTGACGGTCGAGAACGTTCGCGACGTCGCCACAGCCGACGGCATAGTTTACGGCGTGGACATCACGCTGAACGGCCTGAACGTCTTCCACCGCGACGCGGCAACGCCGGGGACGAATCCGCTCACCACGGACGGCTGCACCTCCACCTCCGTAAACAACGGGCTGGAAACGGGCAATTACATCCGTCTCACTTCGGGCGCGCAGGCAGGCGAAGTCGCCATCGTCGGCAGCGCGTCGGACACCTTCGGCTCGTATCCCGTCTGCTTTTCGGGCGCGCAGGAAAACGTCGCCTGGGAGCGTGTGCTGTACCACCCCTATGCCACGCGCTGGCGACGAACGTTCGCGACAGACGGCCTTACCGAAGCTGCCGTCGTGCCCGACTTCGCGCCTTTCATCGCCGCCGGCGCTGTGCCCGCCTATATGCCGACGGTGAAAAACCCGACGCATACGATCAATCGCGGGCAGGGTGAACGCTTCGACATTCTGAACTTCGGCAGGATGACGATGTACATGCCTACCGGCGGCGGGCGCGAGGACATCGGGCCGTACCCCGACTGGACGGCGCAGTACATCGTCCACAGGACCGCCACGTTGCGCGGGTACATGCTGGTGAACGGCGATCTGGCCGGCTCGTGGAGCGGACATTTCACCCGTCAGGATCCGTCGGAGATCGTAACGGTGGACGAGCGGCCCGACTACTGGCTCGACAAGCGTGCGTGGGGCGACAACAAGCCGCTGAACAACCTCCGCGGCACCACGAACAACCCCGACGGCGCTCATGTCCCGTCGCTGGCCTGCGTCCCGTACCTCGTCACCGGCGACCGCTATTACAATGACGAAATGCTGCACTATGCCAACCATGCAGTGCTGGCCTCGAACCCCGGATACGACGGCCGTCTCGGTGAGAAGGGGCTCATCTGGCAGAATCAGATGCGCGGCTGGGCGTGGCGCTTCCGCGACATCACCGACGCCGCCAATTACCTGCCGGACGACCACCGGTACAAGGCGTACTTCACGGCCATAATGAACAACAACCTCAAAGCGGCGGACGAATACTCGGACGCTCATCCAAGTCCCCTGGGCTTCCTCCCCTTCGGCACAGAGCGTCGCGGCGAAGCGGCCATCAGTTCTTTCCCATGGCAATACGCTTACATGGCCTGGTCGCTCGATCACGCCATCCGGCAGAACGCCGGCGACGACGGCTCGGTCATGCGCGATCGCATCCTTACCCTGGCGCTCTCATCGCTCAACGGCGGCGCGGACTTCCCGCCCGAATATGCTCCCATGAACTGGCCCGTCATCGGCACGTGGACGGAGACTGGGGAGATTCGCTACTTCACGACATGGAAAGAGATCTTCGACGTTAACTTCCGCAACGAAGACGGCTCGCCGAAGCCTCCCCCGTCGTGGGCCGGCTACTATGGCGACGAGATGCACGTGCTGATGGTACTGGCCAGGCAAGCCGGCCTGCCCGCCGCCGACGCCCTCGCATGGGTGGACTATGAAGCCGCCGGCGGAGC
>JAIRLL010000195.1 GCA_031259505.1 Tannerella sp. | reverse complement strand
CACGCACCCACTATATGGACGGCTTCTCCAAAGCCAAACAGGACGGTACGGTGAAAGCCGTCGGCGTCTCATGCCACAATATAGATGCATTAAGGGAAGCAGCCGTCAACCCGTGGGTAGAGGTTATCATGGCCCGTATCAATCCTTTCGGAACCCTTATGGACGGAACGCCGGACGAAGTCAAAACGATTCTGGCTACGGCGAAACAAAACGGGAAAGGCGTTATCGGAATGAAAATTTTCGGCGAAGGCAAACACGTTGCCGATGACGAACGGGAAAAATCCATCCGTTTCGCCCTCACGGAAGGGAACGTCCACTGCATAACGCTCGGTCTCATGTCGACCGCTCAAATGGATGATGCCATCAAACGGGTTACGGGAGTCATCAAGGGATAGCCATATTCCAAGCCGGCCAAATTCGTTTATAGTGGCAAACTTGAAGTTCGCCTCTCTCGTCGTAGAGGTGCATACCGTTACCTTCGCAGTAGCGAAACATCCGGCAATCGGCGCACTGTCCTTTCCGCGCCCACGACCGGTCGCGGAAAGGCTGGAAACGCTGTTCCCAGACGTCGATAAAGCGGTCTTCGTAAATATTACCCTGATGGAAATTCGCACGAACGCTTGGGCAGCCCGATATAGAGCCGTCAGCCAGCACTGATGCCGTGTTTATACCTGCATTACACTGATAAAAATTATCGCGTACCTCCATTTCGCAGTTTCCCAAGAAACCTTCGCAACCATACGACACGTGGAATCCTTCGCGCCGACACTCCCGGATAAATTCCATCAGTTGCGTAAACTGCCGGTCGTTGAGTTGCAGTTCGGGAACACGTGCGGCGCGCCCCGCCGGAAAGACGGTAAAGATACGCCAATTCTTCACACCTTCAGCCATCAGAAACCGGCGGAAGCGCGGCAAGTCATCAAAATTCCTTTGATTAGCACATGTGACGACATCCCACACGATACCGGTCGTCTCGATAAGCCGTTTGATCGACCAGACAGCCATTCGAAAACTGTCCGGCCGGCCACGCAGCCAGTTATGCGCCTCGTCGAATCCGTCCAAGCTAATGGTGGCCGAGTGAAGTCCGGCCGCGAGCAGTCCATCCAGTTGCTTACCGAAAAGCAGTCCGTTTGAAACAATACCCCACGGATAGCCGCGCCGGCAGAGTTCACGCCCGCACTGCTCAATGTCGCGCCGCAACAGCGCCTCGCCGCCGGTGAAGACGACCATCACCCGGTTCGGTTCAACGAACGGCGTCAGTTCATCGATCACACGCAGGAAATCCTCTGCCGGCATGTCGGGTTGCGTCGCCGAAGTACGGCAGTCGCTCCCGCAGTGGCGGCAAGCGGCATTACATCGCAACGTACATTCCCAGAATAGCACGCGCAACTCACGAAGTTTCGTCCGGTTCTTCCGAATACACCGGAATATCTCCAGAGCAACCTGTTTGCGGAGAGACAGTCTTGCAGGCATTATTCTTTTTCTTTCAGTACAATATTGACTTCCTTAGCGGCCGAACCGTGCTCCCGGTTTCCGCTTCCCTTCTCGTAGTAATCCTCTTTGTCGACTTTGACCCGAATCGTGTCACTCCGGTACGACCCGTTTGCTTCACCGTCGATGTCGGAAGCAATCACCTGAAAATCATCAGCGGGGAAAGCCCGAAACAGTGCGGAATAATGTCCCGCAGCATTAGTCAGCGTCGGATTTTCGAAATCGTTCGAGGCCTTGACTTCAATCTTAATATCGGGCACCGATTCACCGGCCCGGTTGGTCACCATCCCGTGAAACGTGAACGTAGCATACGGCACGCCATACTCATCCGTCCGGTTGTCACATCCCGAAAAACCCAGTATGGACAGCAACCCGGCTAAAAACCCATTTACACATTTTAGCAGTGAGCGATACGCTCTTTTTACCATGAAATGTACTCTTTTCATATAATCCCGTTTCTTTGAATGATGCATATAAGCGCCCGTTCGCTGCACCGCAATTCGAAAAAACGGACTTCATCTTACGGCAAGTTCGGAACTTTCAATTCGCCATGCTCTATTTTCAAATTAAACGGAGCCGTTGAGACGCCGTTCAGTTTGGCATTGCAATATTCGACTATATAATTTTCGACGCTCAAGTCAATATCTTCGTCGTAAGGTTTGCCGACGCCAAGGTGTTCAGGCCAGAGTTTCGACTGTTCGACATCCGATATAGCTTCGCGATATTTGCCCGCCTGTACGTTTCCGAGAGCGCAAAACAGCCAGGCTTTCCGGTACACAGCGCGTCCTTCGTAAGCGCCTTCGTTCGGCAAGACGTTCAGGTGAGCAAGGTAATCGGTACATTCGCGATATTTCTTTTGCTGAAGCATTGCTGCGGCATATTTCAGTCCAATCATATCGTTGCCGGGATAAGCAGTGGCATATTTCTTTGCCTTTTCGTACATCGCATCATGCTGTTTGGTTTCCTGATAATGACGTATCAACGCCAGTCCCGTCCGCCACGATTTTTCCAGACTTTCGGCACGAAGCAAATCATTCAACCTCTCCTCGCCGGTGCGCACCTGTGCACGCACCTGATAGAACACCGCATCGTCCGGAATATCGGCGCACGCATCCCAGAACGTCGACGCCTTTTCGTCCTCACCAAGAAAGTCGTACAGCACCGCTAAATAATACTTGTTGACCCATTTGCCCGACTTGCCGGCAGCCCATTCGAGTGCCGGAACAGTCTCGGTACGGAAAGGAAACACCATCCGGACAGGTAACGATTCCGCTTTATGCAGCAGCGAATCACAGCCGTTGTCGCCCTGCCGCGACAGCAAATAAGCGCTACGGTACAGAGCTATCGGATACTCGGGCGCAAGCGCATAGAGTTTCAGCGCTTCGTCAATGCAGCCCAGACTTTCGTACCATCCCGCCATTTCCATGAATGTCTCGTGAGGCAACTCGCAACGGATGTATTTCAAAAACGCTTTTTGGTCGCAGTCCGCACCCGTGAGCAGATATTTCTCGAAACGGGCGTAATGATTCAGCGGCTCGTCATGTTCGATAAGGGCGATGAGATTGCCTGCATCGGCGGATTTGCCGGATTTGCGGAAGGCCAACGCCTGTAATTGCCTGGCTTCGCCGGCGTCGGCTCCGCAGGCAAGAGCCTGTTCCGTGTATTGAAGCGCCTGTATCCACTGCCTTTGCTTTGCCGATTCCTTTGCCAGACAAGTGTAGGAAGCCTGACGCAGGGCCGGCGACATGGCAGCCACCTTAAAGCCGTCGATAGCGTCAATCGTCTTTCCGAGCCGG
>JAIRLL010000188.1 GCA_031259505.1 Tannerella sp. | reverse complement strand
ATGGCATCGTTAATATTCAATGGAAAAGGGTCGGGATTGGAACCGATTTTCGAAAAGCGGTCGACTATCATTTCGAGCCGTTTTACGTCTTTCTCCATCTCGGTCAGGTATGATGCGTCAATCTCCTTTGTTTTCAGATATTCGACCCATGCCATTAGCGACGAGATGGGCGTCCCCAACTGGTGAGCCGTTTCTTTCGACAGTCCGACCCAGACTTTGTTCTGCTCGGCCCTTTTCGTACTTGTGAGCGCGAAGAATGCAATCAGCACGAAAACGAATACGACCATAAGCTGTACGTAAGGATATATCTCCAGACGCTTGAGGATGATCGAGTCGTCGTAGAAGAGATACTGCTTCTTTTCGCCCACTTCGATGATAAAAGGTTCGTGCCGCGTTTTAAATTCCTGCATCTTTTTCCGGAAAAAGGCGTCCCGGTTTTTTTCGGGGACATCGAGGTTGCGCGGTTCTACATCGCTGCTTTTCTCGTCATACAGGATGACGGGTATCGTCGTATTGCCTCCTATCACTTTCAGCATAAGCATGTAGGGGTCGGCTATCGTATCTTCCATCAGAAAAAAGCGGTATGCTTCCGTCCAGACTTCCATCTTCTGGCGTTCTTCCGCGGCGAGTTTGTTGACCATCGAATTGGATACGACGACCGAACCGACGGCTATCAGCATCGCCACGATAATGAAAACATATTTCAGATATTGCCGTTTGTCGTACAGGCTGTTCATGTTTGTCTGTTTTTTTATGTCCGAAGACCGGTGAAAAACTGCTTCCTTCCGGCACATGCATTTGCATGTACGTAGAAAGGAAGCAGCGAATTATTATGACAGTACCTGTCTATAACGAAAAAGCATCATGCATTATTATTTGAGTCCTCTGTTTTTTAGCAGGGGCGTGGTGTCGGGTTCTTTTCCGCGGAAATTTCTGTACATCTCCATGGCGTCGTCGATGCCTCCCGGCGTGAGCACATATTCGCGGAAGCGTTTTGCCGTTGCCTGGTCGAAAATGTCTCCTGCCTCTCTGTAGGCTTCGAAAGCGTCGGCGTCGAGCACTTCCGACCACATGTAGCTGTAATATCCGGCCGTGTATCCGCCTCCCATCGTGTGATTGAAATAGGTGGAGCGATATCGCGGCGGGATTTGCGGCAGAGCGTGCAGCCTGTTCATTGATTCGGCTTCAAATCGGAGGATGTCCAGGTCGTCGGAAACATCGGTCAGCACATGGTAATCCATATCCAGAATCGAAGCCTGCACGTATTCGGCGGTGGCGAAGCCCTGTCCGTACTTGCTGCTTTCTTCCAGTTTTTTGACCAGTTCGGCGGGCATGTCTTCGCCTGTCAGATAGTGTTTGGCATATACTTTCAGCACTTCCGGTTCGAGCACCCAGTGTTCCATCACCTGCGAAGGCAGTTCCACAAAATCGCGCGGCACGCCTGCCACACCGTAGTAATGGACGTCTCTGAACAGGCTGTGCAGCGCGTGTCCAAACTCATGAAACATGGTCGACGCCTCGTCGACGCTGAGCAGGGCTGGCTGTCCGGCTGCGGGTTTGGTGAAATTGCAGACGATGGTCACCAGCGGGGCGACACGTTTGCCGTCTCTGTACGTCTGCTGCCGATACGAGCCGCACCACGCTCCGCCACGCTTGCTTGCCCGCGGGAAGTAGTCCATGTAAAGCAGGCCGAGGTGCGTGCCGTCGACATCCCTGCATTCGAAGGCAACAGCGTCTTCGTGAGGCACGGGTATGTCCTTCAGTTCCGTGAACGTGATGCCGTAGAGTTTGTTTGCCACATAAAACATCCCCTCGCGAACCTTTTCGAGTTGCAGGTAGGGGCGGACGGCGGTCTCGTCCACGTCGAAGCGCGCCTTCATCACTTTTTCGTTGTAGTAGCGCCAGTCCCAGCCTTTCAGTTCGCCGTCGATGCCGTCCTTCTTCATCATGGCCTGCAGGTCGGCAAGCTCGGTCTGCGCTTTTGCCAGAGCCGGCGTCCAGACTTCGTACAGCAGTTTGTACACATTGTCGGCGTTTTTTGCCATGCGATCGTCCAGCGCAAAGGCGGCGTAGTGCTCATATCCCATCAGGCGTGCCTTTTCGAGCCGCGCTTTGACGAGTTTTTTCACAATCTCTTTGTTGTCGGCCTCGTTGCCGTTGTTACCCCGGCTGATGTATCCCGTGAAGATTTTTTCGCGCAGGTCGCGTCTGTCGGAAAATTGCAGGAAGGGCATGATGCTGGGATTTTGCAGCGTGAAGACCCACTTGCCGTCTTCGCCCGCCGCACGCGCGTCTTCCGCCGCAGTGGCAATCAGGTTGTCGGGCAGGCCGGAAAGGTCGTCGCGGCTGTCGATTGTCAGCCTGAAGGCGTTCGTTTCCTTCAGCATGTTTTGTCCGAAAGAGAGTTGCAGCATGGCTGTTTCGCTGTTCAGTTCGCGCAGTCGCGCCTGCCTGTCTTCGGGCAGGCTGGCTCCGCCACGCACGAAATTCCTGTAGGTTTCTTCCAGCAGTTTGGCCTGTTCTCTGTTCAGATCCAGCTCGCCGCGTTTGTCGTATACGGCCTTTATGCGGGCAAACAACTTCGGATTGAGAGAAATGTCGTCTCTGTGAGCAGACATCAGCGGCGACAGTTCCCTGCTGAGCGCCTGCATTTCGTCCGAAGTATTGGCGCTGTTCTGACCCGAAAAGACGATGTAGACCCTTGACAGCAACTGTCCGCTCTGATCCAGCGCGACAATCGTATTCTCAAAATCAGGCTCGGCCGTTTCGTTTACGATGGCTTCCACTTCTTTTTTCTGCTCGGCCATACCCTGCAGTATGGCCGGCTTGTAGTCGTCGATCGTGATTCGGTCGAACGGAGGAACGCCGAAAGGCGTTGTGTACTCGCTCAGAAACGGATTTGCAGCGTCGCCCGTTCCTGCCTTTTTATCAGGAGACATGCCACATGCCCCTGCCAGAAATGTTAATCCCATAAAAATCATTACTTTTTTCATCATAC
>JAIRLL010000184.1 GCA_031259505.1 Tannerella sp. | reverse complement strand
GAAGGAATATCTTGGTGTTGTGGAATATACACGCGACAAATATCAGGGCAACCAGTACGCGGGCGTGGTGACGGGACTGGCATGGACTGCTGTGGGCGGCGAGATTCTTTTCGTCGAGTCCAGCCTGAGCAAGGGTAAAGGTTCGAAATTGACGATTACGGGAAATCTGGGCGATGTCATGAAAGAATCTGCCGTTTTGGCACTGGAATATGTCCATGCACATGCCGCGCAACTGGGTATCAGCGAAGATCGCTTCGAGAACTGGAATGTGCACATACATGTACCGGAGGGCGCTATACCGAAAGACGGCCCCAGCGCGGGCGTCACGATGGTCATGTCACTGGCTTCCATTTTCACGCAGCGAAAAGTCCGCAGCAACCTCGCCATGACAGGCGAAATAACTTTGCGAGGCAAAGTGCTTCCCGTAGGTGGGATTAAGGAAAAAATCCTTGCCGCCAAACGCGCCGGCATCAAAGAAATCATCCTTTCGGAAGAAAACCGTAAGGATGTGAATGATATCAAAGCCATTTATCTGGAAGGCCTTGCCTTCCATTATGTAAAGGATATTGCCCAGGTAATCGGCCTGGCGTTGCTGGACGAAAAGGTAGAGAATCCGCTTTTCGACTGATGCACGGTCTGTTAATCGGCAGTCAAGTCAAATTCCTCTTTAAGGTGCGACAATAAACTGTTTATTCTGTTGAGGTGTTCGAATTTTTCGATAGACGTATAGGCTAATTTTTTTTCGTTTCTTTCGTCAATGAGGACGGTGAACTGTATACGGCTGTTTTTTAGTTGCGCACGTAGCGTTTTCAGTATTTCGGCGCTTTCGTTCAGCAATTCATCTTTCTGGACAGGGTTGTAGACGACAACTTCAAACCGGAAATTGTCTTTCAGTACAGGTTTGCAGTTTATCATCGTATTTTTCAAGTGTCCTTTCTGTTTGGGCATTTTGGCTGCGTATTCGTCCCAGCAGCGGATTATTTCCTCTGTGCCGAAAGGCGTTACGTCGGATTCATTTTTTTTTTCTGCCGGCGGCTGATGAGCAGTTTGCGGTTCGCTGGGCGGCGTTAGATTGCCTATGGATGTGCTTCTTGGAGGGCGACTTACGGCGCCAGGCGATGAAGGCGCGCCCGCCGGCTCCGCTACTTTTTTGCTTTCGGGGATAGATGTTCTTGCAGCCTCAGGAGGAAGCGGCGCCGGGGTTGCCGGCGCTTCGGTCAGCGTGTGCAGTAGCGGTTTTTTTTTTTCTTCCGGCTGTTGAGCGCCGGATGGCGTCAGTTGGCAAAGCTGAATCAGTGTCAGTTCCAGCAGCAGCCGCTTATTATGGCTGTTGCGATATTTCATATCGCAATCGTTGGCTAACGAAATAGCCTGGTAAAGAAACTGATCGGAGCATTGCCTGCTCATGTCCCTGTAGCGATCGCGAACGGATGCGCCCATCTCGAACAGGACGAGCGTACTTTCGTCTTTGCATACGAGCAAATCCCGGAAATACGATGCCAGTCCGTTAATAATATGTTGCCCGTCAAATCCTTTTCTGAAAATCTCGTTGAGCAGCAACATGCCGTTGCTCACTTCGCCTTTCAGTATAATGTCCGTGAAGCGAAAATAGTAATCACAATCCAGTATATTCAGGTTCTCTATTACTGATTTGTAAGTGATGTTTCCGCCCGTGTAGCTGACTATCTGGTCGAAGATGGATAGCGCGTCCCTCATGCCTCCGTCGACTTTTTGGGCAATGATATTCAACGCTTCCGGCTCGGCGGATATTCCTTCCTGCGATGCCACATATTGCAGGTGTTCCACAATATCGGCCACGGTGATGCGCGTAAAGTCGTATATCTGGCATCGCGAGAGTATCGTTGCCAGCAGTTTTTGTTTTTCCGTGGTGGCGAGGATAAAGATGGCGTGAGCGGGCGGTTCTTCGAGCGTTTTCAGGAATGCGTTGAAAGCGTTTTGACTGAGCATGTGCACCTCGTCGATGATGTATATGTTGTATTTTCCCAGTTGTGGCGGGATTCGTACCTGCTCTGTCAGCGAGCGGATGTCTTCTACCGAGTTGTGCGACGCCGCATCCAGTTCATGGATGTTGAGCGAGCGCTGTTCGTTGAACGATATGCACGATTCGCATTCGTTGCAGGCTTCGCCGTTATCGCCAGGATGAAGGCAGTTGATTGTTTTCGCAAAGATGCGCGCACACGATGTTTTGCCCACTCCGCGAGGCCCGCAAAAGAGGTAGGCATGCGACAGCTTATGCCTTTGAATCGCATTCTTAAGAGTGGTTGTCAGTGATTTCTGCCCCACTACGCTGTTAAAAGTTGACGGTCGATATTTTCTTGCAGAAACAATATAGTTGTCCATAATTTTTTTTACTTCGGACAAAGGTAATGGTTTTTTTCGTACTTTTGCAAGAAACATTGGGATGAATTATGTCGCGCATAAGTAATTTTTTCGATAAGTGTTTCTGTTTCCTCCGGCTGAACTGGAGCCGGCTGTTGGCAGTTGCCATTCTTGTCTGCACGTTTGTGTTTGGCGACAGTAATCTGTATGTGCGGTTTAGATATGAGAATAAGATCCGTGAACTGGAAAGAGAAATACGGTATTACCGGAAAGAAGTGGAAATCAGTAAGAGAAAACTTGACGGTTTGCAGGCAAACAGGGAGCGTCTGGAGCGTTATGCCCGCGAAGAGTTTTTCATGAAAAATCCCAACGAAGATATATTTATCATTGTAGAGAAATGAATAAACAGACAAGAACTTTTCTGTTCGTTTTATCGAGCGCGTTTGTGCTGACAGGCGCCATCGCATATGCCGGCTGGCCGGTATATGCGCCTTATCTTTTCGCTGCGGGATCGGCAGGGATAACGGTTTGTTATATAACCGTTCCGTACGAGCCGCATTTCCGCCTGCGGCGTTTGAACCGGATGAATGTATTTGCCGGAATACTGATGGTGGCGGCTTCCGTTTTCATGTTTATGTTGCGGAATGAGTGGGTTGTGTTTCTGCTGATTGCCGCGCTGCTGCAACTTTACGCTTCGGTTGCAGTGCGGAAAGATAAATAAAAAAAGAGCGGACACCTTCGCAGGGCTGACGGTCGGCCTTTTTTCCTTTAACCTGATGACACCGGGCGGCGCCTCGTCCGAACGGGCAATATCTAAGAAAAAGCACATTGTCGCAAAAAAAACACACGGAAATAATTTGGATATGAGACACAGGACATGTAGCTTTGTAGCCGTGTTACAATATTGGTACTCGCTCAGAAACGGATTTGCAGCGTCGCCCGTTCCTGCCTTTTTATCAGGAGACATGCCACATGCCCCTGCCAGAAATGTTAATCCCATAAAAATCATTACTTTTTTCATCATAC
>JAIRLL010000176.1 GCA_031259505.1 Tannerella sp. | reverse complement strand
TCTGTTTTGCCATAAAAATGTATTCATCTGTTTTCCCTACTCTGTTAAGGCTTTTCGGGTTTCGCCCCCGCTTTCGCAAAATCGCACAACGTGCAGCCTTGCAGGGTAGCGGTACCCTTTAACAGTCAGCCATTCGCTAACGGCTAACCACTGCTCACTATTTCCATTCGGATCGCCTCGCCCCGTTCCTGCGTTGCCGTCAGAACGTCGACTAAGCGTATTTCATACTGTGTGGAATTTAAATCTTTTCCTTTCACTTTGTTCTCCCCCACCAGGATACACCCCGAACTGTCATTCTTCGTATTACCCCGGTGTATCAGGATACCACTGAACCCCGGTACATCCAACAGACGCGGCAGCATCCGCCGTTTAGCCGGCGACAAGTTTACCGTCACGCGGTACGTGCCCGTCGGGATCGCTGTCTCGTGCGCCACTTTCCGTCGCCGGATCTCCTCCGCAGGCATCGCCTGCGTCAGTCCGCGGTCAGCGTCTTCCAGCGTATCGCAGAAATACGCGCCGTCAATGGAGAGGCTACCGATTGTGTAGCCTCTGCCCAAAAAGCGTCTTTGCAGTTTCAATTCCATATCCTGTCCAAACATCTTCTACTCTATTAGCAACTTCTGGCGGAAAATCACCTGATTTTCCCGAACGGCAATCACAAAATAGACCCCCCGGGCTAAACCGGAAATATCAATCGCCGTCGTTTTGTTCGTGATAGCCTGACGCTGTACCGTCTGCCCGACTACCGAAACAATAACATATTCCGCCGGCCCGTTTAGCAGCGTACCGGGAAGGTACAGGTAACACATACCTTTGGCCGGATTGGGATACAGTTTGGGCGTAACGTCCTGATGCTCCGTACCGGTCCCTCCATCAGAATTTCCGTTGTCTCCGTTTCCATTGTCTCCGTTTCCATTGTCACCGTTTCCATTGTCACCGTTTCCGTTGTCACCGTTTCCGTTGTCTCCGTTTCCATTGTTGCCGTTTCCATTGTTGCCGTTTCCATTGTCTCCGTTTCCGTTGTCTCCATCATCACCATCATCACCATCATCATCATCATCGTCATCGTCGTCACCATCATCATCGTCGTCGATAGGAACAACCGTCACAGTGCAAGTCGCTGTTTGTTCGCCATCTTCGGTCGTTACGGTAATGATAGCCGTGCCTATTGCCACGCCTGTCACCAAGCCATTATTTACCGTAGCGATGGTTTCGTTATCGCTGCTCCAGGTCACATTTTGGTTTGTCGCGTTGGTCGGGATTATCAGGGCCGTCAGTTGTTCGGTTTCTTCCGGGTGCAACTCAAGTTGCGTCTGGTCCAGATCTACGGATTCGACCCTGTATACAGGCGCTTCCACTACGAACCAGACGGTTTTACTTACATCCTCATACACGAGTTCGACGGCTGTTGCACCTGCTTTTTTACCGGTAAAAGAACACGTCTCCGCGTCGAAACCGACAACGTTTTCATCTGTGACGGTCGCTTGAATATTCGTATTCCGCAGTCCGGTAAAAATAAAGTCGGGGAAGACAATCGTATATTGCGGGCGAACCGTTTCATTTTCGAACAGATAATACACCTGTTCGTCCGTATACAGTTCGATAGCGTTCTCCTTCGGTATCACATTAAGTTCCTTCGTTGCATAAACCATCCAGGCGCTGCTTCCGTCATCATAATACGCCTTGACATACAGCGATTGCGTCTGCAAGTTAAATCCGGTGACGGGAATATTAAATGTAACATACTCCGCAAATTCCGGCGCATAATAATTTTTCCCATGGAAAGTCAGTTGCAACCGGGTCAGGTGTTCCAGACCGATTATACGGACGCTTACTTGCAGATTATCTCCAACCGTCAAGTTCGTACCCTGCTCCACATTCAGAATCTGCAACCGGTTTTCATCTTCGGAAATAGAAACTTCCGTCGGTTCCGGCGCCGATCTTAGCTGAAAACTGCGGGGTTGCGGACCGGCAGACGGGGAGGCGGGAATAGAGTTAAACATCGGTGAATGAATACTTGCATTCAGTAATTGCTCTACCTTTCTTCCAACATCTTCTTTCTCTACAACAGTCAGGTGATTACTGCCCATACCTTCAAAAGCCGATACATTGGAAGCGATACTTCCGTTCAGACCTGCCGACTGGCTGGAGTATGAAACGATTCCATCGGAATCCAGTATAAAATTCTCCGTTTCTTCACCCAGTGTACATATAACGGACAATATCTTATAACACAACTCCATCACCCTGAGATTTCTGTTTTTCAAATTCCTGCTTTTAAGCAGCATATCTACCTCGTCTATAAGTATTTCCAATTTACCGTCCGGATCTGCCAGAAGATACTTGATAAGCGTTACCACATCCAGGAATATCTCAAATTTTTCTATCTCTGCGGCATAATAGGCATCCGCTTCAAGCATCTCGTCTATCGCATTTAGACTCAGACCATTATGAGGATATCCCGGAAATATGTCTCCCACAATCAGATGCGATCGCAGTGGCGTTTCGTGAAATCTTACGCCGCCGGACGATTCCCTTAAATCCAGCACGGCATCGGTCGGTTTGAAAATACAGTTCTCTGTATTAAACACATCATCCGGGGGAGTTTCGATGGCTTCGAAAAATGCATCCTTCTTGAAAAGAGTATTTTCAAGTAAAATTCCTGCAAGAGATTTCCGTATATCAATCAACTCTTCTACTGTACCGAAGAAACCGCCTCTGCTTACATCATTGTACAGCCAGTTCGTCAAACGTTCTGTCATATCCGCCCATGGAGACCCATTATGCGGCGTATCAATCGTGACCACTTTATGAACAAATCCCTTTCCATAATTTCGCCGGCTGTAAAACAGGCCGGGGTAATACTCTTCGGCTAACCTCAAGATGCAGCCACCCATGCTGTGACACACATAATCCACCTGGTTGCTTGCATATCCTTTATACATCATCTGTATATTCATTGCTTCAAATGTTGATTGAGGCGTTTTTGGATTTACGTTCAGCAATCCACCGGCATTTGTTGCAAAATCCGAATTTGGCCGCACATCAATTGCCTCTGCTGTTATGAATCGTGTATCTTTTGCTACTACTTTTATACCGTCATGGAGCGAGAAATTGTTCCAACATTCGTGACTGCTGCCCAATCCATGCACCATCATCAGCGCCGGCCGTACAATCTCAATATAGCAGTACTCCTGTGCAGTCGTATGGTCGGTAAAGGTAACGTCGAAAACGGCTTTGACAAGGCGGGTCGATTCGTTCTTGTCATCATCGGAGCCTGTAAAATCATCGGGGGCAACGTACCAGAATACAACATTCGAACCCTTTTCCGTTCCCGGGAAGGAAACCGTTGTCGAAATCACGTTTGCCACGTTTGCCTCATCACTATATTCGTTAGTAACGGCGGCGGCAGGCATAACTTTACCCAACAGTCGCGTATTGTCATACCCCGTTTTCTCGTCTTTCAGAGTAAGGGTTATTTCCTCGATCAAGCTGGTTCCTGCTTTTGGAGATACAGAGAGATAAATACGGCTTGTACCGTCGGCGGCTACGCCTTTGGGTTCTTTCTCCCTCAGGGGCCACGTGATTAATCTTTCATCGGCGCTGTAATCCCATTTTTTTACCATATTTAACCGGCCTGAATGAGTTTCCACTGAAAATGGGGCGCTTTCTACATATTGATTCGTTATCTTATCCCAGATTCGGACAATGTAAGTACCTTCTTTTTGAGGATGGAACGAGCATTGAAAATTTTTCGTCTTTTCGAGCGACGCCTTGCCTTCCAGTTCCTGGTCTTCCACAACGCCGTTTTCCGATTGGGAATCTATCAACTCCAGTTCAACGAAATAACTGTATTTGCGCAGTGCGTCTTCTTGGAAAATCTGATAACGCGTGTCCAGTGCGATGAAATCATCCCATAATACAATCAGTTCATTGCCTGTTTTGCAAACAATATTTGGGTTGTTAGGATAGGATATATGGATGCGGCTGTCAGTCGGTGGTGTTCCTGACCGGCTAATGAGAAGCGGTACATCCGTAACTGTTTTTCCACTGCTCTGGTCCGTTGCGGAAAGATTGTACAACCCTTCGGCGCAATCATTGGGAACAGTTATCCGGTAAGTGATTATACCTGTTGCATCGGCAAAAACGGGAGAAATGTCTATCGACAGATTGTTCGACAGGCAACTGAACGAAACCTGTCCGTTCGGCGTAAAATTTTCTCCTGTTATTTCCAGGTTCTCGCCGCGTTGAAGTTTGCTTGGCGACAGACCCAGCCTTGGAGCATTAATAATCAGGCGGCTCGAAGCGTTAAACGGCTCGCTCAGCAGCACGCTCTGACCGTCGTTTCGTTTGAAACTGATGTTAAAGGTATGCGTTTCGTTTACCGTCAGCGACGCGGCCGAAATCTCTTCCACAAGATCCACGGTGGATACCGGTGGCTCGAAACGGACGCTGACGCTGTTGTCGGCATCCTGGTCGAACCAGTACGCATATTCCGTGAGGGCCAGCGGTGTAGAGGCCGAACCGATACCGAACGGATTCGTTCCGTGCACAAAATAGTCGGTCGTAGTGGAGGCATATCCGCCGTTTTCATATCCCAGCCGCATGTGCAGCACGTGTCCGCCGGGGGACAGACGGCTGGCGTCGATCTCCAGAGACGCCAGCGTCTGATGGCTGTCGAGCGTCTGGTATACACTTTCCGACATCTTGTCGTCAAACCAGTATACCAGCCTTTTCGCCCCCTGGGCATTGCCGCTGTTGAGTTTGAAAAAGTAGTCGGAATGTACGCTTCTCATGGCTCCGGGCGCATAGCCTGTCCGGTAGTGGAGGATATGCAGCCCCTGGCTGAGTTCGCTTGTCGGCCATTCAAAACTGACCGTGCCGTTCGCAGGAATGCTCTCCTGTTTCCGGCTGTCGAAACCATCGTCGAACCAGTATTCCACCATGTTGCCGGTCGACGTCGACCGGCTGAGTTTGAAAAAGTAGTCGGATGAGATGCTCGAATACCTGCCGCTGTTGTCTTTCAGGCGGAGATGCAGGACATGCAGTCCTTCACTGAGCGCATCCGTAGAGATATCGGATCTCCAGGTGATATCCGAACCGCCGATGGAGGCGCGCTGCGCCTCGTCGTACCGACCGTCGAACCACCATTCCACCTCCGACACCGTCTGGGCATAACCCGCCCAGCAGAAAAGGGCGAACAGAAAGCTCAGCCCCGTTTTTTTCAGTCGTTTCATTTTATCTGTATTTATAGTGAACGGTAACTTACTGTGTACTGACCTTTATCTCTACCCGCAGGTTGCCGGCGGCGTCAGTCTGTTCGCCGACCTTTTTGGAGACGATACGCGGCCCCGGAGGCCGGGCGCTGTCGCTAAAGCCCGAACCGCCGTATATGCCGATATCCGTGCCGTCACTGCCGCCATTCTTGCCCACAGTCCCTTTCAGCGCAAAATTAGACGCCGGATTGACGCCCTTGTCGGGACCCACAAAAACCTCATCCCAGTTCTCGGGAACTGTCGCATAGGGGTCATTCCCATCCGCTTCTGCATATATGTTGTTGGATACCTGATTGCCTGAATTACCTGAATCACGATTAGAAGGACTATTTCCTTCCCTGCATATATTGTTTGTAACTGTGCTGCCGGTGATGTTATGGTAGGGGTCGGGCATGTAGTAGTCCCGGTAGTTGTAGGCATACCGTATCAAATTATGATCGATTACCCCTCCGATTACAGATCTTATCGAATGTATAATGTTGTTCGAGAATGTGATGGCGCTGTTCCCTCCGTCAGACGAACTTCTGATATAGTTCTGATTAATCAGTACCCCTTGACAACCGCTGTTTTTTACCAGAATGCTGTTCACATTGCAATAGCGCACCAGAATCGTATTTACGGCCGTTTCGCTCGTTCCGATGTTTACATTTCCGCTTAAATACAATCCCATCAGGGCGCTGTTGTCCGAACCGCCTTCAAAAAACAGATTCCCGTTTAGCGTCGTGTTGCCGTCGGCATTTTCGTTGTCCGTCCGGTGTCCGATGCCGACAAGCGTAAGCTGTTTGGTGATTTTGGTTTCGTCCCTGACTTGAAACCCGCCTCCCGAAAGGTAAACCGTACTGCCTGCTTCCGCGCCGGAGATGGCATCGTCGAGGCTGGTATACAGGGTAGTTGCGCCGCCGGGCGTTACTACTGAAATCTGCTGGGCATGTACTGCCACCGCTGCTACAAATAACGCAACAATAAAAATAAAAGCTTTTGTTTTCATTCGATCTTAAAATTCAGATTGTTATTGTATAATGTATTTGTTTCTTACTGTGTGCTGACCTTTATTTCTACCCGCAGGTTGCCGTCGGCGTCGGTCTGTGAGCCGACTTTTTTAGAGACGATGCGCGGACCCGGAGGCCGGGCGCTGTCGCTAAAGCCCGAAGAACCGCCGTATATGCCGATATCCGTGCCGTCGGTACCGCCATCCTTGCCCACACTCCCCTTCAACGCAAAATTGGATAACAGACTGATGCCATTATCAGGCCCCACAAAGACGTCGTCCCAGTTCTCGGGAACTGTCGGATGGAGATCGCTCCCATCCGCATCTCCAGATATGTTGTTGGATACCTGATTGTCTGAATTATTATGACCAGCACGTCCTTCCCTGCATATATTGTTTGTGACTATGCTGCCTTTGATGTCGTGGTAGTAGGGGTTGGCGCCGAAGGAGGAGAAGTAGGGGGAGTAGTGCCGTATCAAATTATGATCGATTA
>JAIRLL010000103.1 GCA_031259505.1 Tannerella sp. | reverse complement strand
ATATTGAAACAGCAATGCCTCCAGACTGTTGTCGGGTTGAGTTGCATAACGGATGATTCGCCGGTCGGTGTTGAGGGTTGAGGTGTCGGGCGAGAGGCGAAAAGTCACTCTGTCGAACAGCGCGCGGTAATCGTCCACGTGTTTTCTTCGTAGTTGCTCGAAATTTTTGGAGGCGGCAGACTGCAAGGTTTTTTCGGCAATTTCGGCGGCATTTTTCCCTTCCTGCGAGGGGCTTTTGTCGAAACCGTTGAAACTGGTTGCCGACGAAAGGATAAAGACAATTTCGTCCGTGCCGGAGATTCTTAATTCCTTGCCGGCGCTTTCCATCGTCGCGTTTGGGGCAAGGGCTTTGATGCGGGTTTCAAAGAACATGCCTTTGCCGTCGATTTCGTCGCCGTACAGGACTTGTTTGTCGAACTTGCGGCTTCCATCGGGGTTGAACAGTTCGGGATGTCTGTCCTGAAATCCCCAGTCTTCGAGTTGTTTCAACGAACGCCGTTCGGCATATCCGGGCGACTGTCCGCTCATGGACAGCCATCCTTCGGAGGAGGCTTCCTGCCGGGCAGTCGGATGTACGGACGATAGCGAGGCGCTTACATCCAATCCGTTTTTACCCTTACTGCGCAGGCGCATGACGATGACGTCGTCCGGATGCGAGGCGAAAATTTCGCGCGTGTATTCTGTCCCGTTCTGCCTGTAACTTATGCGCAGTATGGCGTTCGAAATGTCCAATTCACGTTTGTAGTCGGAGATTTCGCCTTCTACATTGTTTTTCAAATGCCAGTCGCCCAAAGGCTGATAGTTCTGATGAAGACGTCCGAGCCAGTTTTTCCGGAGAAAATCGCCGGCTTCCGGATATTTCTCTTCGCGTAGCATTTGCACTGCCCTGTCGTATGATTCGCTGATGTCAAGTCCTTTCCAGGGAATATCCGGTTCGCCGCTGTACAGGGTGTTGTCGTTGAGTTGCAGACGTTCGTCGTCCGTCCTGCCGAAAACCATAGCGCCCAGATGACCATTGCCTACCGGAAGCGCTTCCTCCCATTTTCCGGCCGGCTGTGCGTAGCGTAGCGACAGCGGCGTTTCTTCTCTCCCGCCGCACCCGGGAAGAATCAGCAGCGACAAAACGCTGCCATACAATAAAAGAGTTCCTTTTTTCATGATTCATGTAATTATTTTAGTTTATGCAATTATTTTATGCCGAAAAAAAATGCTTTTTCCTGTGGTATCGCAACCCGCGACGCCGGTTTGTCCCCTCGCTTTGTTTGTCAAGCGTGCCGGCGGGACGCTGTGTACGATCCGTCTTTCCATTCGCATACTGTCAATAAAAACCGAAGGGATGTTTGTTTGGGAAAACAACGCTATCCCTTCGGGTTTATTGCACGGATTTGTCAATTCGCATACCCCGGATTCTGTTCCAGCACGGCGTCGATATTGCGTTCGATTTCCGAGTAGGGAATCGGCCAGAGGTTATGATAGTCCTGTATGGACGTGCCGGTCGATTCGAAATACGCGCCGCTCGCAGTGATATACGAAACATTGTACCTGCGCGTCCGTTCGGCCAGTTTGCCCATGCGGCAAAGTGTCAACATGCGCAATTCTTCGTAGTAGAGTTCGCGCAGCCGTTCATCCAGCAGGTAGTCGATGTCCACTTCGGAAGCATCGGCCGGCGAGGCCTGCGCACGTGCGCGCACCACGTTGATGTCGGCCGCCGCCGCGCTCCGGTTGTTCTTTCCCAGATGCGCCTCGGCGCGCAGCAGGTACGTCTCGGCCAGCCGGAACATATACTGGTCGCGGAACGAATTGCTGCCGGCGTTCGTCACCAGATGTTCGCCGAACTCCGTCAATAACGGGTTTCCGTTCGCATCCCGCTGATAAAAATCTTCCGGGATATCGCCCATTACCTTCTTCATGACGAACGGGAACCAGAGCCTGACGGGATCGACCTGCGTGGAATAGCCGTCGGCCGCCAGCCATTTGCCGAACGCGGGCGAGGCTTCGTTGTCGATCTTTAAATCGCGCAGGATGTTGTGTTCCGAGACGCGCATGTCGTTTTCGCCGTTTTCCCATATTCCGTAAATCACATGCAGGGTCGGCTGCATCCAGGCGACGCTCCGTCCGCCCTTTTCGGCCGTATTTCCCTTGAAGGCCGTCGTTGTTACCCCGTCTACCGTAAGAGTAATCGCTTCGTATCGGGGGTTAAACTTCCACGGCCACGAGTCGGTTCCCGTGGAGGCAGGATTGAGGTAATCGTACTGCGACGCCCAGAGCGTTTCGCGGTTTCCGGAACTGCGGTTGACGTTGCCTGTCCGGAACAGGTCGGAATAGGCGTCGCCCGGCTGGTCGAGTTTCGTGCCGAAACGCTCGGTCATCAGGCTCATGGCCGGATAGTCGATGACAGCCGTAGCTGCGCTGATGGCATTGTCGTAGTCGCCCAGCGAAATGTGAATCTCCGCCAGCAGGTGCTGCGCCATCTGTTTGGAAATCTTTCCGTCCTTGACGGCGTCGATATTGCCCAGCAGCGAAACGGCTTCCGTCAGGTCGTTTTTAGCCTGCGTATAGGTTTCTTCGCGCGTAGCCCGGACGAAGTCGCGACGCGGCGACGTAACCTCCTCCGTAATCAGCGGCACGCCGCCAAACAGGTTGGCCAGCATCCGGTATCCGAACGCGCGGAAAAACAGCGCCTCGCCTCGCATCACGTTCTTGTCGGCATCCGGTATGTCGGCGTCCGGTATCCGCGTCAGGATCAGGTTGGCCTGATTGACGATGTTAAACAAATGGCTCCACATGCTGCCGACCATTCCGTTGGTCGGAATCAGGAAGGCCGAAATCGTGTTCATCCGGTTTACGTCGGCCGAACAAAAACCGAGATCGGTGCCGTGAAACAGCGAAAACATTTCGTCCCCAAGGTTGTAAAAAATCAGGTTTCCGGGCCGCTTGTACAGCATGTTGACAGCCGCCTGGAAATCGGAAGCCGTCACTAATGAATTTTCTGCCGCGTAGATAGCCAGCGGCTTTTCTTCCAAAAATTTATTCTCGTCGCAGGATACGGCAAACAGCATCGTGATCAATGCGATTCCTATTTTCTGATAAATTGCTTTCATATCTTTTCCTGTTTAAAAATCAAAATTAATACCCAATGAATACGTTCTCAAAAGCGGATATTCGCCGCCCAGCCCCGAACTGGTTTCCGGATCCCAGCCGTCCCAGTCGGTCAGCGTAAACAGGTTCGTACCCGTTACATACACCTTGAGATTGCTGATGCCGGCCTTTTTCAGGAACGCCGAAGGCGCCCGGTAAGAAAGCGTCAGGTTCTGCAGCCGGATAAAGCTGCGCTGGATGTAGGGCGAATAGCCCCAACCACCCAGCGAAGGCGGGTCATAGCCGATCTGCCGGTAGCGCGCATCCGGGTTTTCCGGCGTCCAGTAGTCCCATTTGAAACTGTTGCTCTGGTAAATATTGTCCGGATTGGCCAGTCCGCTGCCTGGCTGCGCGTAATAGTAATCCTTGCCGCCCTGGATGGAATTGATGAACGCCTTCAACTCCCAGTTTTTGTATTGCAGTACGTTCTCGATGCCGAAGCGGTACGAGGGGTCGGTATAGCCGAGAATCTTCCGGTCGTTGGCTTCGGTATATTTCCCGTCGCCGTCCAGGTCGCTCACTTTGTAGGTGCCGTAGGTGAAGCCTTCCGGGATGATGCCCGCCTGATAATCGGCCATCTGCCACATGCCGATCAGTTCGAAATCATAGGCGACACCGTAAGGATGTCCGATAAAGATCTTGCTCGACACCAGGTCGTCTTCCCGTCCGTCGCCGTCATTGTCTATGCCCAGGATACTGACGACTTTGTTGCGGTTGAGCGAGTAGTTGAACGACACCGTCCAGTTGAAATCTTTCGTCTGTACGGGAATGCCGGTCAGGTTCAGTTCCTGCCCCCGGTTGGCTAACTTGCCGATATTGGTGGGAATCGAACTGATGCCGTTGTTCAGCACGGGGATGTTGACGTCGTACAGCAAATCAAACGTGTTCGAGCGGTAATACTCCAGGTAGCCGGACAGCCGCCCGTTCAGCACGCTGAAATCCAGCCCGACGTTGAAAGAGTTGGTCGTTTCCCATTTCAGGTTGTCGTTGGCCATGGCGCTGATGTTAATGCCCTTTTCGGCCTGCGCGCCGTCGCCGTAGAGATAGGCGTTGCTGGAAGCCATTTTGGCCAGCGTCTGATAGCGCGACACGGTACGGTTGCCGTTCGAGCCGTAGGAGAGGCGCAGCTTCAGGTTATCGATCCACTGCGCGTTGTCTTTGATGAAGCGCTCCTCGCTCAGTTGCCAGGCGACGGCAGCGGAGGGGAACAGCGCGAACTTGTTGTTTTTCCCGAAACCGGAGAAACCGTCACGACGCACCGTGCCGGTAAAACTGTA
>JAIRLL010000082.1 GCA_031259505.1 Tannerella sp. | reverse complement strand
CAATTAGTCGACGCCGTCCGAAGCAGCGAGTACACCGAAGAACTGGCCGGGGCCGACCGCCGCGTCGACCGCGACCTGGTGGGCATCAACGCCGCCGTCGAGTCGGCGCTGCATCATTTCGACCCGGCAGTCGTCGCGGCTGCCAGACGCATCGAAGTGCGCCTGAAATCCTTTCGCGGCGACATCGAGAAGAAAGCCTACGAAGAAGAATCGGCCGCCGTCAAGATCCTGGTCGCCGACCTGCAGGGCGCCTATGCCCCGCAGGTGGCCACGCTCAGCCTCGACGCATGGGTGAAGGAACTGGCCGAGGCGCAGGCCGACTTCGAACGTATCTTCCTGCTGCGCTCCGATCAGCGCGCCGAACAGCCCAAAGCACGTCTTCGTGACGTGAGGAAGCAGATAGACGCCGTCTACCGGCAAATCGTCGAGCAAATCGACGCCTACACCGTCCTCCACGGCGACGATCTCACTGGCGAGTTCGTCCGCCATCTCAACGACGAAATCGCCTACTTCACCGAACACGCCCACCATCGCGCCAAAACGGACATCGACCGTGCCGTCGTCGCCTCCATCCCCGACAGGCCGTGGGAAGGCAAACCCGTCGTCCTGCTGCCCGACGTGATGTACGAAGGCAAAGAGCTTGTCTTCGCCAAAGACTACGAGCTCTCGTACCGCGACAACGACCGGCCGGGCACCGCCTCGATTACCATCCACGGCAAGGGAAAGTTCAAGGGCACGAAAACTGTCAGTTTTAACATTATTGCATCGCCTCCCGCATCCTCTCCCGTCGGTTAAAACCGACGGCAATAGGGGAGAATCGGGCTAAAGCCCGTGCGAGCCGCAGTGAAGAGGCGGTCGATCCGGGCTTCGGCGCCATTCTCCCCCTTGCCGAGAAAAAAAAGGAAAGAAAAAAAACAGAAAAGACAGGAAACAAAAAGCATACGCCTCCCCGTCACTGCACCGGGCTTTAGCCCGATTCTTCCGGTTGCCGTCGGTTTTAACCGACGGACAGGAGAAGGAAAGAAGAAGGAAAGAAGCAGAAAAGAAGCAGACCCCCCGGCAGAAGAAGAAGGCAAACAGCGAATATCCATACATATTACATTTTACATTAGAGATTAAGTCAGTTTATTTTCATTAATCTCATGATCTGGCCACTCATATCCCAGTTCGGTAACACGGGTTCGCGGATACACAATCATCTTTCCTGGCAGTACCTCGCAATAAACCGCCGCATCACCCATTTTGAGATTCGGCCGGGGATTACGCACACTGCAGAGAGGACAAAAATATGGCCACTGTAAAATATTTTATCCGTTCACTTACGCTAAAATACATACAAATTGCGTACCTTTGCAGTCGCTTATCGTTTTATAAAAGTAAACATTGAAAACATTTGAAGAATTAGGAGTTGCCGCACCACTGCTGCAGGCAATCCGTGAAATGGGCTACGAAGTCCCCATGCCGGTTCAGGAAGAAGTGATTCCTCTGCTGCTCGGAGATGACAACGACGTGATTGCCCTTGCACAGACAGGAACCGGCAAAACAGCGGCTTACGGCTTGCCCATCCTGCAAAAAATCGACCGCCCCCGGACACAGCCGCAGGCATTAGTCCTCTGTCCGACGCGCGAACTTTGCCTGCAAATCGCAGGCGATCTGAACGAGTATTCCAAATACATGGACGACCTGAAAGTCCTGCCCGTATACGGAGGTTCGAGCATCGACAGCCAGATCAAGACGCTGAAAAAAGGCGTGCATATCGTCGTGGCCACGCCCGGACGGCTGCTCGACCTGATGAACCGCAAGACGGTAGACTTGAGCGAAATCAAAAACGTCATCCTCGACGAGGCGGACGAAATGCTCAACATGGGTTTCTCGGACAGCATCAACGCGATTCTGGCCGAAGTGCCGGCGTCGCGCAACATGCTGCTTTTCTCGGCCACCATGCCGCAGGAAATTGCACGCATCACAAAAAAATACATGCATGACCCGAAAGAAATCGTCATCGGACGAAAAAATGAAATCAATGCAAACATTCGCCACATCTATTATCTGGTTCATGCGCGCGACAAATATCTTGCCCTCAAACGGCTCGTGGATTACTATCCGAACGTCTACGGAATCGTGTTTTGCCGTACCCGCAAGGAAACGCAGGAAATCGCCGACAAGCTGATTCAGGACGGCTACAATGCCGATTCGCTGCACGGCGAACTCAGTCAGGCGCAGCGCGACTACGTGATGCAGAAATTCCGCATCCGCAATCTGCAACTCCTGGTCGCTACCGACGTGGCAGCGCGCGGTCTGGACGTCGACGACCTGACGCACATCTTCCATTACGGCCTGCCCGACGAAACAGAATCATATACCCACCGCAGCGGACGGACAGGACGGGCAGGAAAAACGGGCATTTCCATCGCCATCTGCCACATCAGAGAAAAAAAGAAACTCCGCGAAATCGGGAAAATCATCAGCAAAGCCTTCGAGAAAGGAACGCTCCCGACCGGAAAAGCCATCTGCGAGAAGCAACTGTTCAACCTGGTAGACCAGATCGAAAAGGTAAAGGTCAACGAAGAAGAAATTGCATCGCTGATGCCGTCCGTCTTCCGCAAACTGGAATGGCTGGAAAAGGAAGACATCATCAAACGGCTCATCTCGCTCGAATTTAACCGGATGATAGACTACTACCGGGATGCG
Organism: Tannerella sp.; assembly: GCA_031259505.1. Lineage (GTDB taxonomy): Bacteria > Bacteroidota > Bacteroidia > Bacteroidales > Tannerellaceae > Tannerella. Next base: position 294 of record JAIRLL010000082.1, on the reverse strand, counting down.
GACGAAATAGAAGTGGTGGACGAATCGTCATCCCGAAAAGAAGGCGGAAAAGAAGACCGCAAGGAACGCGGCGGCCACCGTTCGCGCCGGGCAGAAGAGGGCTACAGGCGCTTCTTCCTGAATTTCGGGAAAGCGGACGGGCTGTATCCCAATCAACTGATCGAGTTGATCAACCGGTGCGTGCCGGGCAAGGTGCCCGTCGGACGGATCGATTTGCGCGACACTTTCTCGTTCTTCGAAGTAGAAAAAGGAGAGGCGCAACGCGTGATGGACCTGATGAACAGCTACGAGGTG
>JAIRLL010000305.1 GCA_031259505.1 Tannerella sp. | reverse complement strand
CTCGCAGTCGCAATGACGAAAATGTCATTGTTGTCAGCAATGGCGTCCGCCGTCATTGCGAGGCACGAAGCAATCCAGTGGACTGATAATAAGCAAATAGCGAAACATGTCATTGGTAGGAACGAAGCAATCCAGCGGGCTGACAACAGGCAAATAACGAAACATGTCACTGGCAGGAGCGTAGCGACGCGGCAATCCGGCGACGCAGGACAACCGTCGAAGGGATGCCAAAAGGATACGGGGCTGGAGCCGTTTCGCCCTCCCTCCGGATTCATCCGGATATTATTCACAGGGCACGCCTGCGGCGTACGGCACGATGCGACTGTTTGAAACGAAGTTTGGCGCAGTCAAATACATCCGTTTTTCCTCCTGACTGCATGCAATTCAAAATATTTCATGTACCTTTGCCGCCGTTTTAAATCAGTTTTAGATAACACTATGCAGAAAAATTTAGTTATTGTAGAGTCTCCTGCAAAAGCCAAAACAATCGAAAAATTCCTGGGAAAGGACTACAGGGTCATGTCGAGTTATGGCCATATCAGGGATTTGAAAGCAAAAGAATTTAGCGTCGACGTGGCAAACAATTACGCGCCCCAGTACGTAATTCCCGTCGAGAAGCGGAAACTGGTTTCCGAATTGAAGAAAGCCGCCCACGAAGCCGGAACGATACTGCTTGCCTCCGACGAAGACCGCGAAGGCGAAGCCATTGCCTGGCACCTGTCCGAAGCGCTGGGACTTGACACGCAGCACACGCAGCGTATCGTGTTTCACGAAATCACGAAAAATGCCATCATGCGCGCGCTGGAAACGCCCCGCAGCATCGACATCAACCTCGTGAATGCCCAGCAGGCACGCCGCGTGCTGGACAGAATCGTGGGATTCGAAGTCTCGCCCATACTCTGGCGCAAGGTGAAGCCCGCGCTGTCGGCCGGGCGCGTACAGTCCGTCGCCGTGCGGCTGATTGTCGAACGTGAACGCGAAATACAGCAGTTCACGGCCGAATCGTCGTTCCGCGTGACCGCAACCTTCCAACTGCCCGACGGCGAAACCCTCCTCAAGGCCGAACTGAACAGACGGCTGAAAGACGAAGCCGAAGTGCAGCCCTTCCTCGCCGAATGTCGCTCTGCCGACTTCGCCATCGAAGACATCTCGACCAGGCCGGTCAGGAAATCGCCCGCCCCCCCCTTCACCACTTCCACTCTGCAACAGGAAGCGGCGCGCAAACTGGGCTTTTCCGTAGCCCAGACCATGATGGTAGCCCAGAGGCTCTACGAATCGGGACACATCACCTACATGCGTACCGATTCCGTGAACCTGAGCGACCTGGCGCTCGGCACATCCAAAGAAACCATTCACCGCACCTACGGCGAGAGATATTACAAATTCCGCAAATACCAGACCAAAAGCAAGGGCGCACAGGAAGCGCACGAAGCCATACGTCCGACCAGCATGAATGCCCCCGAAATCAACGGCAATGCACAGGAAAAACGGCTGTATGACCTGATCTACAAACGCACGATAGCCTGTCAGATGGCCGACGCCGAACTGGAACACACGGCCATCTCCATCCGCATCGGCGCGCTGAAGGAAAAATTCGTCGCCACGGGCGAAGTCATCAAGTTCGACGGCTTCCTGCACGTCTACATGGAAAGTTCCGACGACGAAGCGGAAAAAGAACAGGACAACGGCCTCCTGCCTCACGTCAAGGTGAACGATCCGCTAACGTCGAAAGAAATAACCGCCACCGAACGCTTCACCCAGCGTCCGCCGCGATACACGGAAGCCAGCCTCGTGCGCCGCCTCGAAGAATTGGGAATCGGACGGCCTTCGACCTATGCTCCCACGATACAGACCATTCAGAATCGCGAATATGTCGTGCGAGGCGACAGACCGGGCGAAGAACGCCTCTTCCGCCTCGTCACGCTCAAGGACGGGGAAATAAAATCCGCCAAAAAAAAGGAAACAGTCGGCGCAGACCGCAACAAACTGATTCCGACAGATATTGGCATCGTGGTAAACGACTTCCTGATGGAATACTTCCCCGGCGTGATGGACTACCACTTCACGGCAAACGTCGAAAAGGAATTTGACGCCATCGCCGAAGGCGAACTGGACTGGACGCTGGCGCTCGACCGGTTCTACAAGTTTTTCCATCCCATCGTCGAAGCGACATCGTCCATCAAAACCAAGCACAGAGTCGGCGAAAGACAGGTCGGTATCGACCCCAAAAGCGGCGAACCCGTCTACGTCAAGATAGGCAGATACGGCCCCATCGCCCAAATCGGACAGGCTAACCCGGGCGATAAACAGGCCCGACCGCGCTTCGCATCCCTGATGAAAGGGCAGTCCATCGAAACCATTACGCTCGAAGAGGTGTTGAAACTGTTTGACCTTCCGCGTACGGTCGGCGAATATGAGGGCGATGAAATGGTGGCCGGAATAGGCCGTTTCGGGCCTTTCATCCGTCACTGCGGGAAATTCGTATCCATGCCCAAAACGCTCAATCCGCTTACCGTCACGGAAGAAGAGGCCATTCAACTCATCGAGGAAAAGCGTAGTAAGGAAACGCAGCGCCATATTAAAACTTTTGAAGGCGAGGGTATAGAAATTCTCAACGGACGATACGGCGCATACATTGCATGCAACGGCAAGAACTACAGGATTCCGAAGAATGCCAGTCCCGAAGAACTGACGCTGGAAGATTGCCGGAAAATCATCGACTCGTCGACAAAAAAGAAGGAGTCTTAAATCTTGCCTTTCAGATACCGCCCGGTATGGGAATCCCGACATGCCGCAATTTCGCGAGGCGTGCCCGTGCAGACGATGTAGCCGCCTTCGCGGCCGCCTTCGGGGCCGAGGTCGATCACATGGTCGGCGCATTTGATGACGTCGGGATGGTGTTCGATGATGACCGGCGTATGGCCGTGGGCTATCAGCGCGGCGAAGGCGTTCAGCAGCGTTCGGATGTCGTGGAAATGCAGTCCTGTCGTCGGCTCGTCGAAGATAAACATCGTCGGCTCGTGTTTGTCCATTCCGAGGTAATATGCCAGTTTGACGCGCTGGTTCTCGCCGCCCGAGAGCGTCGATGACGTCTGTCCCAGTTTGATGTAGCCCAGCCCGACGTCCTGCAGCGGCTTGAGTTTCTTCACAATCTTGCGGGTCTGGGGTTCGGGGTGCGATTCAAAGAAATCGATTGCCTGGTCGACCGTCATTTCGAGCGTGTCGTAGATGTTCGCCCCGTGAAACTCGACTTCCAGGACGTCGGGGCGGAACCGTTTGCCGTGACACGCTTCACATTCGAGCATGATGTCTGCCATGAACTGCATTTCCACCACTATCCGTCCTTCGCCCTTGCATTCTTCGCATCGTCCGCCTTCCTTGTTGAACGAAAAAAACGCCGCCGTATACCCTATCCGTTTCGACAGGGGCTGGCTGCCAAACAGTCTGCGGATTTCGTCGTACGCTCCGATATAGGTCACGGGGTTGGAGCGCGAGCTTTTCCCGATGGAGTTCTGGTCGATAAACTCGATGGCGCGGATGCGTCGCACGTCGCCCGATATTTCGTCGCACTCGACGGCGGGCTGCGAGCCGTCCAGCATCCGGCGCAGTCCTTCGTAGAGTATGTCGCGAACCAGCGTGCTTTTGCCCGAGCCGCTTACTCCCGACACGACCGTCATGACGTGCAGCGGGAACTTCACGTTCACCCCTTTGAGGTTGTGCCGGCGCGCGCCCTTTATTTCGATGTACTCGTTCCACCGGCGTGTGACGTCCGGCAGGCTGACGGTCTCTTTTCCCGTCAGGTAACGGACTGTATAGCTGTCGCTCTCCTTTTCCAGGCGGTCTGTTGCGCCCTGGTAGACGACTTCGCCGCCCAGCCGTCCCGCTTTCGGGCCGATGTCGATGATGTAGTCTGCTGCGCGGATGATTTCCTCGTCGTGTTCGACCACGACCACCGTGTTGCCCAGCGCCTGGAGCTGGCGCAGTACCCGGATGAGGCGGTCGGTGTCGCGCGGATGCAGGCCGATGCTCGGCTCGTCGAGGATATACAGCGAGCCTACCAGGCTGCTGCCAAGCGATGTGGCAAGATTTATCCGCTGACTTTCGCCGCCCGAAAGCGTCGACGACAGCCGGTCGATCGTCAGATAGCTCAGTCCCACGTCTATCAGAAATTGCAGGCGGCTTTTTATCTCTGTCAGCAGTCGACGGGCTATGGCGGCGTCTGTCCCGTTCAGTTGCAGGCTGTCGAAAAACGCTTTCAGTTCGGATATGGGCATGGACGTCAGCGTCGCAATGGACACGCCGCTGACCTGCACGTACAGCGCTTCGCGTTTCAGCCGGCTGCCATGGCACGAAGGGCAGACGGTCTTTCCTCTGTATCGCGCCAGCATCACGCGATACTGTATCTTGTACGTGTTGTTTTCGACATAACGGAAAAACTCGTCGATGCACGGCACATCCGGCGCGCCGTGCCACAGCAAGTCTTTTTCCGCCTCGGTCAGGCTGCAGTAGGCGCGGTGTATCGGGAAATTGCACCTGGCCGACCTGCTGATAAACTCGCGCAGCCATTCGCTCATGCTTTCGCCTTTCCAGCAGGCCACGGCGCCTTCGTAGACCGACAAACTCCTGTCGGGCACGACCAGACGCTCGTCTATCCCGAGCACTTTCCCGAAGCCTTCGCACTGCTCGCACGCTCCGACGGGATTGTTGAAATTGAACATCAGTTCCGACGGTTCTTCGAATGCGATGCCGTCGGCCTCGAACTTTTTCGAAAACTCGTGCACGACCGTTTCGCCGGACAGGTATACCCGCAGGCGACACAGGCCGTGCCCCTCGTAGAACGCCGTTTCGACGGAATCGGCAAGGCGGCCTGTCAGCAGTTTGTCGTCCGATACGGCGAGCCGGTCTATCAGGAGTTCCACATCTTTTGATTCCAACAGCTTCGCATCATTCAATGCCTCGCTGATGCGCATCGCGCGCCCGTTCGATTCCAGCCGCGTGTAACCTTCTTTCAGCAGAACCTCCAACTGCTCTTTCAGCGTGCGGCCTTCGGGAACAACGACCGGCGCGTAGACGGCAAAGCGCGTACCTTCGGGATAGCCCAGCGCCGTCGTCACCACGTCGCTCACCTGATGCTTCTTTACTTCGCAACCCGAAACGGGCGAGATGGTCCTGCCGATACGTGCATACAGCAGCCGCATGTATTCGTATATTTCGGTAGACGTCCCGACCGTCGAACGCGGATTGCGCACGTTCACCTTCTGCTCGATGGCGATGGCGGGGGGGATGCCCGTGATGTAGTCGCATTCGGGTTTGCTCATCCTTCCGAGAAACTGCCGGGCGTAGGCCGACAGACTTTCCACGTAGCGGCGCTGACCTTCTGCATAAAGTGTATCGAAAGCAAGCGAAGACTTTCCGCTCCCCGACAGTCCCGTTATCACAACCAGCCTGTCGCGCGGAATATCCACGTCGATATTTTTCAGATTGTTCACCCGTGCGCCCCTGATGCGTATACAGGCGTCGTCTGCCTCCGTATTATTTTGCATGTGACAGTCAAAAATGAATCCTGAAATCTTGAATTGTTATTCTATTTCCTCCAGCGCCGCGACGGTGAAATCCCACAGTTTCTGCACGGAAGCAATTCTGACGGCTTCGTCGGGCGAGTGTGGATGAATCACGTCAGGGCCAAACGAAATCATGTCCATATCGGGATATGTTTCCTGAATGATGCCGCACTCCAGCCCTGCATGTATCACCTTGACGGAAGGTTTCCTGCCGTACAGTTTGAGATACGTTTCCTGCATCGTCTGCAACAGGGGCGACCGGGTGTCGGGTTGCCATCCGCCGTAGGCCGAACCGTATTCGACCTTTGCACCGGCCATCGAAAACACGCTCTCGAGCGACGAGCAGACCCATTCTTTCCTGCTGTCCGACGAACCGCGCGCAAGTATCATGATTTCAATCACGCCTTTGCCGCACTTGACGGAAGCGAGGTTCGACGACGATTCCACCGTGTCGGGAAAGTCGTGCAACATGCTGAAGACGCCGTTCGGACAGCCTTCGATGGCGTTGATCAAGTCGTCCTGAATCTCTTCGGGAATGAGGAACGGAGGCTGCGTCGCCATTTCGGCCGTGAAACGGATGTCTGTTTCGATTCCCGCATATTCCGTCCGGAAGAGTTCCTGATAGTCAGCCACCAGTTCCCAGAGCGCTTCCACGTTGCCGTTCGGCAGGGTGACGACGGCGACCGCCTCGCGCGGGATGGCATTGCGCAGCGTTCCGCCGTCGACCGATGCCAGGCGCGCGCCGAAATCCCGTACCGCCGTTTTCAGGAAGCGAAACATCAGTTTGTTGGCGTTGGCGCGTCCGAGATGAATGTCGATGCCCGAATGGCCGCCCTTGAGTCCGCTCAGGATGATTTTCACGGCGACGTCGCCTTCTATCAGGGGAGCGCCCTTCCTGTACTGGAACGCAATGTTCAGGTCTGCCCCGCCGGCACATCCGGCGAACAGTTCGCCTTCTTCTTCGGAATCGCAGTTCAGCAGGATACGTCCTTTCAGCAGGTCTGCTTTCAGTCCGTTTGCACCTGTCATGCCGTCTTCTTCGTCTGTCGTGAACAGGGCTTCCAGTTCGCCGTGTCTCAGCGACCTGTCGGTGAGGACGGCCATTATCAGCGCCACGCCGATGCCGTTGTCTGCGCCGAGCGTGGTCTGGCGCGCCTTCACCCATTCGCCGTCGATGAAAGCGTCGATCGGGTCTTTCAGGAAATCGTGCGCGACAAGGGTCTGCGGCACCATGTCCAGATGCGCCTGCATCACGACCGGCTTGCGGTGTTCATAGCCCGGCGAGGCCGGCTTGCGGATTAAGATGTTGCCGGCTTCGTCCTGCCGGGTTTCCAGACCGTGCGACTTGCCGAACGCCGCCATGTATGCCGTGATGCGATCCATCGAATGCGTCGGGCGGGGTATCTGCGTGAGTTCGTAAAAAAAGTTCCATACAGGCTGGTGGTTGAGTTGTTTGATTTCTGCTGACATGATAGTTTATTGTTTGTGTTTGTGTTTATTTGTTTGGCAGTTATGATTATTTCTTTCGATTGATGACCGGCAGCGCCAGAATGCCGGCAAGACCTGCGGAGACGCTGCACAGCACCGACTGTACGGTGTAGACGACGAGCGCGAAAGCCGCGGCGTCGCTTTCCGAAACGCCGAAGCATATCAGCGTGCTTATCACCGCGAAATGCCATACGCCGATTCCGCCCTGAATGGGCACGGCCACGGCCACGCTGCTCATGGTAAAGGTAATCAGTCCGATTCGCGGGCCAAGGTCGCGGGTGAAGTCGAAGGCGTAGAACGTAATGTAGAAATACAGGAAATATCCTCCCCATATCATTACCGTATGCAGGAAGAAGCGCATTTTGTGTTCCATCTTCCAGAGACTCCTGACGCCTTCCCAGACATTCAGCAGCAGCATACGGAATCTCTGCACAAAAGCGAGGTGGTTCAGCTTCGTGAATGTCAGCCAGAGGCAGACAGCCCCGACGGCAAGCGCCACATATATCCATACGGATGTAAAGAAGCCCTTGATACCGGTGAGAAATTCGGGATGATCCGTAAAGTAGCGGTTGAAAAAACTGATATTGAAAATGGCGACGCACAGCGTGAGTATGCCGACGACGAGCGTATCCATCACCCGGTCGATAAACAGAGTGCCCAGCAGTTTGGAAAACGGCACCTTTTCGTATTTGGAAATGATGCCGCAGCGCCATATTTCGCCCACGCGCGGCAGCGCCATGTTGATGGCATAGTTGCCGAACACGGCCAGCACGGTATTGATTCGCCGGACTTTCTTTCCCAGCGAATCGATCAAAAGCCCCCAGCGGAATCCACGTACCGTATTGGCGCCCAGGCCGAACAGAAGCGAATAGAGGATAATGTCGTAGCGCACGCCGGTCTTCACAATTCTCATCATCTCGGCCAGATCCTGACCCTGATACAGATACCACAGCAGTATGCAGCCCAGTCCCAGGGGAAGGACTATCCGAATAGCTCTACGCAGGAATGTCTTTAAATTCATGAATATATATCGATCTAATAAAAATATTTCCGTATCTTTGCAAGTGCAAATATAAACATATTTTCTGAACAGGCATAAAAAACATTGAAAACGGATGAAGATCATACGGCCGAAAAAATCACTGGGACAACATTTCCTGAAAGACTCTGGAGTTGCCCGGCGTGTTGCGGAGACGCTTTCTGCGTATCGCGGCCTGCCCGTGCTGGAAGTGGGGGGGGGAACCGGCGCTCTCACCCGTTTCCTGGTGGACGGGGCGTATGACCTTTCGGTGGTGGAAATCGACATGGAATCGGTCGACTACCTCCACAGCCATTTTCCGGCGCTCGAGGGGCGTATCATCGCCGGCGATTTTCTCCGTCTCGACCTGAAGGCGCTGTATCCGTCCGGATGCTGCATCATCGGCAACTATCCCTACCACATCTCCAGCCGGATTTTCTTCCGCGTGCTCGATTTCAGAGAGCATGTCGTCTGCTGCGCGGGAATGGTGCAGAAGGAGGTAGCGGAAAGGCTGGCGGCTTCGCCCTCGGAAAAGAAGACGTACGGAATCACGAGCGCACTGATACAGCCGTGGTACGACGTGGAATATCTCTTTACGGTCGACGAAGAGGCGTTCGAGCCTCCGCCGAAGGTCAAAAGCGCCGTCATACGGATGACGCGCAACGGCCGGCAGACGCTGGGATGCGACGAATCGCTTTACAGGCTGGTGGTGAAGACGTCGTTCAACCAGCGGCGCAAGATGTTGCGAAATTCCATGAAGCCTGTTCTCGGCGCGGACTTTCCGGGTTACGGTATGCCCGTTTTCGACAAACGCCCCGAGCAACTTTCCGTCGAACAGTTTGTTGAACTCACCCTTGTCGTGCAGGACTTTCTTGGAAAGGACGGACGGCAGGACAAAAACGTGCAGTCATGATTGAATTTACAAAAGAATATATCGAAAACCTGAAGCGCATCATCAGTTCAAAGGATGATGCGAAGGCGCTCGCGCTTCTGAACGAGTTGCATGCGGCCGATATTGCCGAACTTTACCGCGAGCTCGACCTCCGGGAGGCCATCTACCTCTACATGCTCATGGACGGTGACAAGACGGCCGACGTGCTCATGGAACTCGAAGAAGAAGACCGCCGGCGCCTGCTGAAGGAAATCCCCACGGAACAGATAGCCAAACGGTTTATCGACAAGATGGATACCGACGACGCCGTCGACCTGATGCGCGACCTCGACGAAGACACGCAGGAAGAAATCCTCTCGCATATCGAAGACGTGGAACAGGCGGGCGACATCGTCGACCTGCTGAAGTATGACGAAGATACCGCCGGCGGACTTATGGGTACGGAAATGATCGTGGTAAACGAAAACTGGAGCATGCCGCAGTGTATCGAGGAAATGAGAAAACAGGCCGAAGATATGGACGAGATATATAATGTATACGTCGTCGACAACGACAACCGGCTCAAAGGCATGTTGCCGCTGCAGAAACTCATCACGAATCCGTCCATCTCCAAAATCAGGCACGTGATGCAGCGCGACCCCGTCCTTGTGCACGACAGCGACAGCATCGACGCCGTAACCGAACTGATCACGAAATACGACCTCGTCTCGCTGCCGGTGGTCGACAGCATCGGGCGCCTCGTGGGACGTATCACCGTGGACGACGTCATGGACGAAATACAGGAACAGCACGAACGCGACTACCAGTTGGCCTCCGGTATCTCGCACGACGTCGAATCGTCCGACAAAGTCTTCCTGCAAACCGTCGCCCGCCTCCCCTGGCTGCTGATAGGAGTGGTTGCCGGCCTGAGCAACTCCATGATACTGGGAGGCTTCGAACTCGGCTTCGCCAGCAATCCCAAAATGGCGTTTTTTATCCCGCTGATAGGCGGGACGGGCGGCAACGTGGGGATACAGTCGTCCGCCATCGTCGTGCAGGGGCTGGCAAACAATTCGCTCAAGCGAAGCCAGATATTCCGCCAGGTCGTGAAAGAAGCCGCCGTAGCGCTTATCAACGCGTCGATTATCAGTATGATAGTCTTTCTCTACAACGTCTTCACGCTGGGCGACCACAACATCACGATTTCCGTCTCGGCAAGCCTTTTCTCCGTCGTGCTCTTCGCCAGCATCTTCGGTACGGTCGTCCCGATGATGCTCGACCGCCTGCGCATCGATCCCGCACTCGCCACCGGCCCGTTCATCACCATCACGAACGACATTATCGGGATGCTTATCTACATGCTTGTCTCGGCGGCGCTGATGAATTAAGTGATGCGGAATGAACAGCAATACATGTGAACAGCAGCGAAGATTTTGTCTTTACGGTAACGCTGACCGGACCGTACAGCGGCATGTTCCCCGAAGTGACCACCAACCGGAAATTTTTGTCCGACGAGGAAAGTATTACCATAGTTCCGCTGGGCGACAATACATTC